>JBBDQS010000054.1 GCA_040905805.1 Egibacteraceae bacterium
TGGCGTCGCGCAGCGACGCCCTGACACTGCTGATCTGGTGCATCGCCGGAGCTTGCGGAGGCGATGCTCTGGTTGGTGGCGCATCCTTGACCCGTCCTCGTCGACCGGTGAGCCTGGGGATCGTGGTCGATCCCCTTGCCTCCCCGGCGCGCCTGCCCAAGGTCCCCGCCCACGCGTGGGCGTGGCTGCAGCGGTCCCGGCCCGTCCTCGACGAGATCGCCCGCCAGCTGACCGGCCAAGCGCCCACCGCGGCGTTCCTGGACCGGCTGCGCGCGGAGCTCGCCACGGACCCCTTCGTGGCCGACGTGGTGGTGGGCGTCGTGGCCGACGTGGCGTTCCGCGGTCGTCTGCCGACCCGGCGGCCGGCGGGCACCACGTGGGACCGGGGCCTCACCTGGTGGGCGGCCACCATCGCCGGCACCACGCCGGCGGAGTTCGAGGCTCGCAGCCGGAGCCCGCGGGGAAGCCAGCGCCCGCTGTTCGACGGCCCTCCGGGCGGTGAGGCCCCCGCGGTGCCCCCCACGCCGGCCGTGGCGGCGGTCCCTCGCTGGCCCCCGGCTCCGGGCCGGGCCGCGGTGGCGGCGGTGCTGCGCGACCTGCTGGGAGCCGCAGAAGGCGGGCAGATCCCCGTCGCCGCGGTCCGCCAGCTGCTGGTGGAGGTCGAGGGGACCCCGGAGCCGCCCTCGCCGTGATCGCGGGCCTGCCGGGTTGGGCGCAGGAGGCGCCCGCCGGGTAGCGTGGTCGGGTTCACCCTCCCCCGTTCCCAGAGGTGCCGTGCAGACCGCTTCCGACCATCCTCCCGCCACCCGGTCCGACTGGATCACCCGCGGCGTCGACGCGGTGTTCCTGCCCGATGCGCTGGTGCCCGCGCGTGGCCGGCTGGCCCTCTACTCCGAGACCGGGGACCATGCGGCGCTGGCCGCACACGCCGAGCGGTTCGGGTTGCCGAAGGGCCAGGCCGGTGACGCGCGTCTGGCCGTCGTCGCCGAGGGGAAGGTGGCGCTGCGCGATCTCACCGTGCACGCCGTCGACCTCGCCGACGCGCTGGACGGTCTGCTGGCGCTGCGCGTGGACGAGCCGACCACCTACCGACGCCCGCCGGACTCGCTGCGGGCCTGGGCGCTCGCCGCGCGTCTGGGGGTGGGCGCCGTCGCGAGCCGGCGGCTGGCGCCGACCCTGACCAGGGCGGAGGACGGTACGGTCTTCGGCGCCTGGAAGGCCTGGCCCGGGCCCGACAGCGAGCACGAAGCCCTGGTGGGGTGGTTGGCGGCGGCGATGCCGCCGTCGGGCCACGTGCTGGCCGACGGCATCGACACCGTGTGGGACGCCGCCGCGCTCCTGTGCGCCTTCCTGGATGCGGTGGCGGACCTCGCCGCGCGCTCCGCGAACCCGTCCCCCTCGGGCACCAGACCGCGCAACCGGCTGCTGCCGTGGACCGCCCGGTGGGCGGAGGCCCTCACCGACTTCGAGGATGCGCACGTGCCCCTCCGTGACGACGCCGAGGAGATCGTGGCCGGCGTCAACGGCTGGCTGGTGAGTGGCACGGCGGCCCCCGAGGGTGAGTCGCCCGAGCTGCGCCTGCAGGCCCCGGCCACCCAGGAGGGCTCTTGGCTGCTTGAGCTGGGCCTGCGCACCGCCGCAGACACGTGGGTGCCCGCCGGCGCGGTCTGGTCCGCCGAGGACACCGTCCGCCAGGAGGCGCTGCTGCGGGGCCTGGGGCGCTGCGCCCGTGTCTACCAGCCGCTCGACGCGGCGCTGCGCGAGCCGACACCCGAACGCGTGGTCCTCGACCTCGCCCAGGCATGGGAGCTGATCAGCGAGGCGGCCCCCGCGCTGACCCAGGCCGGTGCGGTGCTCGTCCTGCCCGACGACCTGGCCAGAGACGACCTGCGGGTGCGACTGCGTGTCGACATGCCCGAGGCCGGCGTGGTCACATCCGGGGACGGTGGCGACACGGCGGACTCCGTGCACGGCCTCATGGCCGCCACCTCCTGGGAGGTCGCCCTCGGCGGCGAGCCGCTGTCGGGCGACGAGCTCGACGCCCTGCTCGACCTGTCCTCGCCCCTGGTGCACTGGCGCGGCCGCTGGGTGCGCGTGGACGAGGCCCAGCTGAGCGCCGTGCGCGAGCAGCGCCCCCCTCCGGGAGGCGGGCAGCTGCCCTTCGCCGAGGCCCTCGCGCTGGGCCTGCAGGGCACCGCCTCCCTCGGCGACGACGACGCGCAGGGCCAGGACGTCGACGTCGTCGCGGGCGGTGGCGTCGCCCGCTTCCTCGAGCAGCTCGCCGCGACCGCGGACGAGCCGCCGGCGGCATCGACCCCGCCTGGCTTCGTCGGGCAGCTGCGGCCCTACCAGCGCCGGGGCGTCGCCTGGCTGCAGGGCATGCGCGCACTGGGGCTCGGGGCGGTGCTCGCCGACGATATGGGGCTCGGCAAGGGCATCCAGCTGATCGCCTACCTCCTCACCCGGGGGAGCGGGCCGCACCTGGTGGTCTGCCCCACCTCCGTGGTCGGCAACTGGGAGCGCGAGCTCGCCCGCTTCGCCCCCGACCTGGACGTCGTGCGGTTCCACGGCGCGGGGCGCGCCACGGACCTGCGGGGCACCACCGGGGTCGTCGTGACCAGCTACGGCACCCTGCGACGCGACGTGGCACCGCTCACGGCGATCGACTGGGACGTCGTCGCGCTCGACGAGGCCCAGCACGTGAAGAACCCGTCCACTGCAGGGGCGAAGGCGGTCCGCCTCCTGCGCGGGCAGCAGACGGTCGTGCTCACCGGCACGCCCCTTGAGAACCGCCTGTCCGAGCTGTGGGCGCTGCTCGACGTCACCAATCCCGGCTTCCTCGGCAGCCGAGCGGTGTTCGGTCGGCGCTTCACCGCACCCATCGAGAAGCGCCGTGACCGCCGTGTCGCAGCCCGCCTGCGCCGGCTGGTCGCGCCGTTCATCCTCCGACGGGAGAAGACCGACCCGACGGTGGTGGCCGAGCTGCCGCCGAAGATCGAGCGGACCGTGCCCTGCGCCCTCACCGTGGAGCAGGCGCGGCTCTACCAGGCCGCCGTCAACCGGGCGTTCGACGAGGGCCCGCAGGGGCTGGCGGGGGCCTCGCCGATCCAGCGCCGCGGACGCGTCCTGGCGCTGCTGACCGCGCTGAAGCAGGTCTGCAACCATCCGGCGCAGCTCCTCGGTGAGCGCGATCCGACGCTGCTCGGGCGCTCCGGCAAGCTCGCCGCGGCCCGCGAGATCGTCGCGGAGGCGGTGGGGGCGGGCGACCAGGTGCTCGTGTTCACCCAGTACGTGGCCATGGGTCGTCTCCTGGTGGAGCAGCTCGGCGCCGACCTCGGGACGGCGGTGCCGTTCCTGCACGGCGGGGTGTCGGCGCCGGCTCGCGACCGGATGGTCGCGGCGTTCCAAGGCGACGAGACGGACGTGGACGCGCCGCCCGTGCTGGTGATCAGCCTGCGCGCCGGTGGTACCGGCCTGAACCTCACCGCGGCGACCCACGTCCTGCACTACGACCGGTGGTGGAACCCGGCGGTGGAGGACCAGGCCACCGATCGGGCACACCGCATCGGTCAGCACCGGACCGTCGAGGTGCACAAGCTGATGACCGCGGGCACCGTCGAGGAGCGCATCGCGCAGGTCATCGAGCGCAAGCGCGACCTCTCCGCCCAGGTCGTCGGGGCCGGCGAAGCCTGGATCACCCAGCTTGGTGACGCCGAGCTCGCCGATCTGGTCGCACTGTCGCCACAGGCCACGATCGACGACGGCGGCGACGACTGGGACGTCGGCGACGTGTCCGGCATCCAGGAGGCCTCCTGATGGCTGCGCAGTCCTGGGAGGCGCACTGGCGGTCGTTGCTGGCCACACAGAACGAGGCCGTCGCCCGCGAGGTCGTGAAGGGCCGTGCCTACCACCGCTCGGGACGGGTCACCGACCTGCGGGTGTCGGCCGGGCTCGTGGCGGGGCGGGTGCAGGGCCGCCAGTCAACGGCCCGCGTCGTCGAGGTGACGGTAGCGACCCTGACGGCCCGCGAGTGGGCGACCGTCGTGGATCTGCTGGCCGGGCAGCTGCGTCACAGCGCCCGCCTCCTCGCCGGTCTGCAGCCGGAGGGGCTGGCCGAGGAGCTGGCGGACCTCGGGGTGGCGCTGCTGCCCGGACCCGACGACGTGACGACCACCTGCGGCTGCGGTGCGGTGCGACCATGCGCGCACGTCGCCGCGACCTGGGAGGCGACCAGCGAGCAGATCGCCGACGACCCGTTCACGCTGCTGCACCTGCGCGGGCGGGGGCGCGAACGGCTCCTCGCCGACCTTGCGGCAAACCGGGCCCAGCAGGCCGACCGCGCCGTGTCCGTCCCGCTCACCGACCTCCCCCCGGCCGGCTGGGCCCGCAACCGCGCCCCGCTGGAGGACCTCCACCTGCCCTCGGGCCAGGTCCCCGACCGTGGTGGCGCCCCCCTGCGGCTGCTCGGTGACCCGCCTGGATGGCCGCGAGGGCCCAGTGCGGACGAGCTGTTCGGACCGCTGGTCGAGCGCGCTGCCCGCTGGGCGGCAGGGCTCGACGACGACGAGCGACGTTAGGCCTGTCGGTCCTCCAGGCCCGGAGGCAGGGCACCGGTGGCCTTTTGCCAGCCCGCCGCTGCGGCACGACTCGCGAGCATCCGCGCGACCCCCACCCCCGCGCCGAGAGCCATCGTCCACGCCACCGCCTCACCCCAGCTCGTGCCGGGGTTGGCGGGGTTCATCGGCGGCTCCTCGTGGCGGACCTTCTCCCAGCCGGAGGTCAGCGCCTTGCGCATGGCGATGCCGGCGAGGATCGCCGATCCGAGGCCGGCGACTTTCCAGGCGATCTTCTCCATGGTCGAGCCCATCTGTGCGCGTGCTTCGACGGAAAGCCGGTCCAGGTCCCGGCCAAGCTGTGTCCGCGCGGCCTGGACCGCCGCCACCCGCTCGGCCAGGCCGTTGTGCTCCCCGGCTGCCTGCGCGGTGGGCGGCTGTGACCCTACCGCCTGGCCAGATGCGACTTGGTCCACGTGACGTCCTCCTCGAGGTTGCGCTTGGTGGTGTCCAGCGTGACCGGTGTGGCCAGCAGGCGCTTGCCCACCAGAGCGAGCACCCCGCCGACGATGAGGAGCACGACGCTCACGATCAGCCCGGCCGCCCACCCGGGCAGCACCAGCGCGAGCGCCAGCGCGGCGGTGATGAGCAAGCCCTGCAACGCCAGCCAGCCCATCACGCCCGCGCCGGCGAGCAGCCCTGCGCCGGTGGCCTTGGCCGAGGCGGCCTGCGTGAGCTCGGCCTTCGCGAGCGCCAGTTCGGCGCGGACCAGGGCGCTCGCGTCCTCCGCGACGGCCTTGGCCGCCTCGCCCGCCCCGACGGACGGCTGCGGGGCGAACAGCCCGCGCACCCGGCCGGCGTGGCCGAACGGTGGTTTGGGTTCTGCGGTCATCGGCGTTCTCCCTGCCCAAAATCGGTCTCCCACCGAGAATTCCCGAGAATTCCGTGGCAGCCTACCCGGCGACCTACCCGGTCGGATGGGCATTCACACGGACAGACGCGGTCGGCACGCTACAGTTGGATCTCCACAACAAAGTGCTTGCCTTCACCGGGGAGGTTCGTCGTACCCTAAGAGGCCAGTATCGAGGGTGACCAGGGTCATGTCCCTGCCCGATACCACCCGCCGGTGCGGGGCCTCGTCAATTTGGCGGCGGGTTGCCCCCGCCCCCGCACTAACCAGGGGAAGGTGACTGCCACCGTGCCACAAATGGTCGAGGAGATGCCGCTGCACGACCACGTGCAGCTGTATCTGCGGGAGATGGCCCGCACTGCACTGCTGACCGCCGAGGAAGAGGTCGACCTCGCCAAACGCTACGAGGCCGGTCTGGAGGCGGAACGGCTCCTGGGTGAGCGCAAACGGGCGACTCCCACCCGCCGCCGGCAGCTGAACCTGGTGGACCGCGACGGCAAGCGCGCCAAAGAGCGCCTCGTGCAGGCCAACCTCCGGCTGGTGGTCTCCGTGGCCAAGCGCTACCAGGGCCAGGGCCTGCCGCTCCTGGACCTGATCCAGGAGGGCAACCTCGGTCTCCTGCGGGCCGTGGAGAAGTTCGACTACCGCCGCGGCTACAAGTTCTCCACCTACGCCACCTGGTGGATCCGCCAGGCGGTCGGGCGGGGCGTGGCCGACAAGGGCCGGACGATCCGCCTGCCGGTCCACATGATGGAGCGGGTGCGCCGCGCCCTGTCGATGCAACGCGACCTCGCCGAGCAGTACGGGCGCGAGCCGTCGCTCGACGAGCTCGCCCTGGAGCTCGGCGAAGAGGTGGAGCTGGTCGAGGAGCTGCTCACGTACGCGCGGACGCCGACCTCCCTGGAGACCCCGGTCGGCGAGGACGGCGACGCCGAGCTCGGCGACTTCATCGAGGACCGCAACGCCGACGACCCGTTGGAGGTGGCTGCCAAGGGCCTGGCGCGCAAGGAGCTGCTCGACGTCGTGGCCGGCCTGCCCGACCGGGAGCGCACGATCCTGGAGCTGCGCTTCGGACTGCTCGATGGTGAGGCGCGCACCCTCGACGACGTGGGTCGCTACTTCGGCCTGACCCGTGAGCGCATCCGGCAGCTCGAGGCTCGGGCGTTGTCAAAGCTTCGCCACCCGTCGCGGGGGCGCGCCCTGTCCGACACGGCGGCCTAACCTCCGCGCGACGCAGGCGGCACCGCGAGCCCGCCCGACGTGTTCCGTGTCGTGATGCGGGTCTCCGGCTTGGCGAGCAGGTAGTACAACGCCATGGTGCTGCTCGCTGCCAGGACGCCGATGTACGCGATCAGCCTCAATCCTTGCGTATCCCCGTCCCACTGCGGGTGGGCCCGCACTGAGCACGCCATCGCACGTCCGAGGTAACGACATCATGGAGCCGGAGAGGTTGCGTGCTGCGGGCGACGGGCGCAGCGCCGAGCGGCTGCGTCCCTGGGCCACGTCACACGGTAGTCTCTGCCGTTCGAGAAGGGGCGGTCGCCGGCGAGTCCAGGGAATTCCGCACCTCGTCGAGCGATCTGCATTGCAGCAAGTTGAAGGCCATACAAGCTGTCGCAGAATGGGCCGACCAGCATGCGCACACGCCTGCTGGCGGACGGGGAGCACGTCGTGGCTCGCCCTGGCCGCCCGGGGGAGCCGCCGTATGGACACGTCGTAACGCGGACACTTTGCCGGCGTGGGTGCGCGTAACGCGGACACTTCGCCGTTCCCTGAAAGGTGCATACTATTATAGATAGGTATCAACCTGAGGACGGTTTGCCCGTTGTGTTCGGGGGTAAGGTGGCAATGCCCCCACATCGTCGACCGGGAGTGGCAGAGCGGGCGTGGACGCACGCACCCATCCCCGTGGGCGGGCAGGACGACGAACCAGCAACACGTGGGTGACCGCCCTCGCCGGGACACGCCGCACGGCGAGGACCGACCGCCCGGCCACCAGGTCGCGCGCCCACCCTGCGAGGAGCCTTGCACCCCATGAGCCTGGACCGCCGCAGCAACCG
>JBBDQS010000055.1:0-30178 GCA_040905805.1 Egibacteraceae bacterium
CCGCTCGACCCGCCGCCGCCCCGACGAACCCCCTGACCCGCCACCCCGGCCCCCCCCGCCGGGGGCCTTGCCATGCGTGCTGCGTCTGGAGCCAGGTCCGCAGACGCGCCGGGGCGGACGGTTCGGCGTACGGCTGCGGTCCAAGCCTGCACCGCCACCCAACCCGTCGCCGTGCTGGCCTACCGTGCCGGTGTTTTGCTTGACGCGAAGGGGTCCGCGGAGTGCGTCCCACGTCAAGGCATCCGGTTTTCCGCTTGACGGGCGTCCACGCAGTGCGTCAGGGACGACGTGATGGTGGCGGGCACACCGTCGCGATGCAGACCGCAGCCCCCCTGGTGCCCGAGCGACCGACGCTGCCGGAGCGGCGCAGCGCTGTGGCCGGCTGTCAGGCCTGCGCGCTGTGGGAGGGCACCACCCAGACGGTGTTGGGCGAGGGACCGGCGCCTGCCCCGCTGCTGCTCGTCGGTGAGCAGCCCGGCGACCGCGAGGACCGCGAGGGCCACCCCTTCGTCGGGCCCGCCGGCCGCGAGCTCGGGGAGGGCCTGGATGCGGCGGGGACGGACCGCGGGGGCGCGTACGTCACCAACGTCGTCAAGCACCCCAACTTCACCCCGCGGGGCAAGCGGCGCATCCACGCCAAACCCAAGGCCGAGCACATCACCGCGTGCTGGTCCTGGCTGCACGCCGCGATCGCCGCAGGTCGACCCGCGGGTGATCGTGGCCCTCGCCGCCACCGCGGCCAAGGCGCTGCTCGGGTCGTCGTTACGGTCACCCGCCAGCGGTGAGCTCATCGGGTGGGAGGGCGGCCAAATCGTCACCGCGACCGTGCACCTCTCGGTCAACCTGCGGGCGCGCGGCAACGGCCGCTCCGACGACGACGCCCGAGCCGCAGCGTGCGCGGATCTCGTCGGCGCCCCGGTGGCGGTGGCGCGCCCTGCTGCGCGAGGGCTGACGCCGCCCCCGGGAACCGCCCACGCGGAATAGGGTAGGGGCCGACGCGCCAGCCCCAGAGCGCACGTGAACGAGGAGGCAGCGGTGAGCGAGAAGGTCATCGTCGACGGGATGCCCAGCCAACTGCCGGATGCGGATCCCCAGGAGACGCAGGAGTGGCTGGACTCACTGCGCGCGGTGGTCGACCACCACGGGCGCGAGCGGGCCCGCTACCTGGTGCTGCGGCTGCTGCGGGAGGCGCAGGCGCGTCAGGTCGGCGTGCCGTCCCTCACCTCCACGGACTACATCAACACCATCCCGCCCGAGCGGGAGCCGGAGTTCCCCGGTGACGAGTACATCGAGCGGCGGATCCGCGCGTACATCCGCTGGAACGCCGCCGCCATGGTCACCCGCGCCAACCGGCCCGGCATCGGGGTGGGCGGGCACATCGCGACCTATGCGTCGTCGGCGTCGCTGTACGAGGTCGGTTTCAACCATTTCTTCCGGGGCAAGGGCAGCGCCGACGCCCCGGAGGTCGGCGACCAGATCTTCATCCAGGGCCACGCCTCGCCGGGTATCTACGCCCGGGCGTTCCTCGAAGGCCGTCTGGGCGAGCAGCACCTGGACGGCTTCCGGCAGGAGGGTGGGCCGCACGGGCTGTCGAGCTACCCTCATCCCCGGCTCATGCCCGAGTTCTGGGAGTTCCCCACCGTCTCCATGGGCCTCGGCGCGATCAACGCGATCTACCAGGCGCGCTTCAACCGGTACCTCCACCACCGGGGCATCACCGACACGTCGGGCTCGCGGGTCTGGTGCTTCCTCGGCGACGGGGAGATGGACGAGCCCGAGTCGCTCGGCGCCCTGAGCGTGGCCGGTCGCGAGGAGCTTGACAACCTCACCTTCGTGGTGAACTGCAACCTCCAGCGCCTCGACGGGCCGGTGCGCGGCAACGGCAAGATCATCCAGGAGCTCGAGTCGTTCTTCCGCGGCGCCGGCTGGAACGTCATCAAGGTCGTGTGGGGCCGCAAGTGGGACGAGCTGCTGGCGCACGACGCCGAAGGCGCGCTCGTGCGCAAGATGAACGAGACGCCCGACGGGCAGTTCCAGACGTACACCGCTGCGGGCGGCGACTACATCCGGCAGAACTTCTTCGACAGCGACGAGCTGCAGCGGATCCTGGCCCAGAGCCAGATGACCGACGCGGACCTGCCGGTGCTCGACCGCGGCGGCCACGACTACCGCAAGGTCTACGCGGCCTACCGGGCCGCGGTGGCGCACACGGGCCAGCCGACGGTGATCCTCGCCCAGACCATCAAGGGCTGGACGCTCGGCCCCGACTTCGAGGCGCGCAACGCCACCCACCAGATGAAGAAGCTCACCGAGAAGGCGCTGAAGAAGTTCCGCGACCGCCTGTACCTGGAGATCACCGACGAACAGCTCGAGGGGGACCTGCCGCCGTACTACCACCCGGGCAAGGACTCGGAGGAGATCGAGTACATGATGGAGCGCCGGCGCGAGCTCGGCGGCGCGATCCCGCGGCGGGTGGTCCGCCACCGACCGCTGCAGCTGCCCGGCACGGACGTCTACCGCGAGTTGAAGAAGGGGTCGGGCAAGCACGAGGTCGCCACCACCATGGCGTTCGTGCGACTGCTGAAGGACCTGGCGAAGGACCCCGAGCTCGGCAAGCGCATCGTGCCGATCATCCCCGACGAGGCGCGCACGTTCGGCATGGACTCGCTGTTCCCGACGTGGAAGATCTACTCACCGCACGGCCAGCAGTACGAGCCGGTCGACCGGGAGATGCTGCTGGCCTACCGCGAGGCGACCGACGGGCAGATCCTGCACGAGGGCATCACCGAGGCGGGCTCCATGGGGTCCTTTCACGCCGCCGGCACGAGCTACGCCACGTTCGCCGAGCCGATGCTGCCCATCTATCTCTTCTACTCGATGTTCGGTTTCCAGCGCACCGGTGACGCGATCTGGTCCGCGGCGGACCAACGCGCCCGCGGCTTCCTGATGGGCGCGACCGCGGGCCGCACGACCCTCAACGGCGAGGGGCTGCAGCACGAGGACGGCCACTCGCTGCTGTTGGCCGCGACGAACCCCGCGGTCGTGTCGTACGACGCGTCGTTCGCCTACGAGCTCGCAGTCATCGTCGAAGACGGCATCCGTCGCATGTACGGCGACGACCCCGAGGACGTCATCTACTACCTCACCGTCTACAACGAGCCCGTGGTCCAGCCGCCGATGCCCGAGGGGCTCGACGAGCAGGGCATCCTCCGCGGGCTGTACCGCTACCAGACCGCGGAGGGCGACCACCGGCTGCGCGCCCAGATCCTGTCCAGCGGCAGCATCATGGGCGAGGCGCTGGAGGCGGCCCGGATGCTGGCCGAGGACTGGGACGTCGGTGCTGACGTCTGGAGCGCCCCCGGGTGGGTCGGCCTGCACCGCGACGCCATCGACGCCGACCGGTGGAACCAGATGCACCCCACCGAGAAGCCGCGGTGGCCGATCGTCACCGAGGCGCTCGCCGGGGTCGATGGCCCGGTGGTCGGTGTGTCCGACTACCAGCGGGCCGTCCCCGGGTTGATCGCCCGGTGGGTCCCGCGGCCCTACGGGGTCCTCGGCACCGACGGGTTCGGCCGGTCGGACACCCGTGCCGCCCTGCGCCGGCACTTCCGCGTCGATGCCCCGTCCATCGTGGTCGCGATCCTCCACGAGCTCGCGATGACCGGGGAGGTCAAGAACGAGCTGGTGATCGACGCCATCGGGCGTTACGGCCTGAACCCCGACCTGCCCTGACATCGCGGGTGGCCGCGTCAAGCCTGCTGCGGACGCGACCCGACTCGGGTTACCCGGCGGTAGATTGGGTTGGAGCGACAGATGCGTCGCAAAGACCCCATCTACCGGACGGTAACCAGGGGTTGGTCGGATTCTCGCGGGACGACTACACTCCGCGGGTGGTCGCCTGTGGGTGGTGGGGACCATGTGGGCAGAAGCGATCACAGTCGGGTAGGCAGGAGCACGACGCACGATGGCAACAGATGTGCTGGATGGTGCGCCGCCGGCCCCGATGGCGGACGAACCGCCTCGGTCCGAGCAGCCGGTGCGCGTGCACGACCGCCGTCGCTGGCTGTGGGTGACCGTTGCCGTCGTGGGCCTCGGCGGCCTGGGGCTCGGTGCGTTCGTTGGCTACGAGACCGCGAGCTACGCGGCGGGCTTCGACGGCCGCATCCTGCCCAGCTCGATCGTCGCGGGCGTCGACGTCGCCGGCCTGACCGGCGAGGAGGCCCTGGCCGCCGTCCACGACGCGATCGCCCCCGAGCTGGAGCGCACCGTCACGCTCACCTGGGGGAGCGAGGAGTGGACCACCACCCCCCGGGCGCTGGGCGCGACCAGCGACGCCGAGCAGGCCGTGACCGCAGCCGTCGAGGCCAGCGCCAACCCCGGGTGGATGCAGTACGCCCGGATGCGCTGGCTGGACGAACAGATCGACTTCGAGCGGGAGGTGACCGTCCGGCACTCCGACGAGGGGGCACGGGCGTTCGTCGACACGGTCGCCGAGGAGGTCAACCGTGATCCGGTCGACGCCACACTGGACGCATCCTCGGGATGGGTGGAGATCACCGCGGCGCGCGACGGGCAAGCTCTCGACACGGCCGGGGGGGCGGAGGCGCTCTTCCAGGCGGTGACCGAGGGGGGCGACGCCGTCGCGCTGGAGGTCCACCCCGTCGCGGCGGAGCTTACCCAGGCGGCGTTCGACCAGGTGCTGCTCGTACGCCAGCGCGAGCACAAGCTGTACCTGTACCAGGACGGCGAGATCGCCCACAGCTGGGACGTCGCCGTGGGCACGGGTGACCATCCGACGCCGACCGGGCAGTACACGGTCACCGCCAAGCGGCACATGCCCACCTGGGTGAACCCCTCGCCGGCGGGATGGGGGGCGAACATGCCCGCGAGCATCGGCCCGGGTCCCGGAAACCCGCTCGGTGTGCGGGCCATCAACTGGGACGCCCCCGCCATCCGCTTCCACGGCACCGCCAACGTCGACTCGATCGGCACCGACGCCTCCAAGGGGTGCGTGCGCCTTACCAACGACGACGTGGTCGAGCTCTATGACCTGGTGCGCACCGGCGCGACGATCGTGTCGGTCCAGGCCTGACCAGGCCTGACCAGGCCTGACCAAGCGGGGGGGGGGACTAGCCGTCCTCGCGCTCCTCGGCGCGCTCGGCCTGCCGGCGGGCGCGGCGCTCGATGCGCTCGGCGACCGCCATCTCCTCGGCCTCGGCCACCGAGGGGGCGGTCCCGCCCAGATGGGCGGGCAGCCACCAGCGGTCGTCCGCGCCGGCCGGCTGCTGTGGGTAGGCCGCGGCGGCGCCCTCGACCATCTCGCCGATGCGCGCCATCAGCCGCTTGGTGACCTCACCCACGTCGTCGTCGGGCTCGTAGGCGATGGGCTCACCGAACTCGACGGTGATCGCCACGTTGCGCTGGAAGTTGCGGGGACGGCCTTTGGTGAGGATGCGCTGCGAGCCCCACACCGCACCGGGGATCAACGGGGCCGAGGCGCTCATCGCCATCCGGGCCGCGCCGGTCTTGCCGGCGGCCGGCACGAACGAGCGGCTGATCGTGGACTCGGGGAACATGCCGATGACCTCGTCGCGGCGCAAGGCGTTGCTGGCGGCGCGGACCGCTGCGTCCGCCCGGCCGAAGCGGTCGACGGAGATGTGCTTCATCCCACGCATCAGCGGGCCGGCGACCGGGTGGTCGAAGATCTCCTTCTTGGCCATGAACCGGACCAGGCGGTGCTGCTCGCGCGCGCCGTAGCCCACGAACATGAAGTCCAGGTACCCGACGTGGTTGGTCGCGACCACCGCCGGCCCCTGCGCCGGGATGTTGTGCCCGCCGCGCACGTCGATGTCCCACCCCATCAGCTTGAACCACGCGACCGTCCCACCGATGACAGGCCTGTACACCGGCTCCATGTGCACGAGCTCCTTGACGGGGGTCGGGCGAGTCGTCCACAGCCTACGCGGTGGGCACCCGCTGGTCGACCTCACGCCGCGGCAGCCGGTTAGGGAACCGCGACGGCGGGCACGACCAGTAGTGCGAGCAGTAGCCCCTGCGGTAACGTCTGAAGTCGGTTGCAACCTCTGGAAGGTGGACGTGTGTCAGTATTCGTAGACGGGGGCCGGGTCCCGCGACCCGCCTGGTGGGCGACCCTCGTCGCTGCGCTGGTCGTCGCCCTGCTGGGCGCGGGGATCGCCTACGGCACGCATGCCTACGCCACCGAGCACGAAGGCCGGCTCCTGCCAGGCGTCACCGTCGCCGGGGTCGATCTCGGTGGGATGACCGCTGAGGAGGCGGTGGCCGCGCTCGAGGCGACGACCGCCGAGCAGCTCGACCGCACGGTCACGCTGCACGGCGACGGTCAGGTGTGGCGCACCACCCCACGCGAGCTCGGGTCCACCACCGACGCGCAGTCCGTGGTCACCGACGCCATGGAAGCCAGTCGGGCGCCGGGTCTGGCCGCGATGGCGCGCATGCGCTTCTTCGGCGACTCGTTCTCGTTGGAGCGCGAGGTCACGGTGATGCACTCCGTGGCCGGGGCGCAGGCCTTCGTCGATGAGGCCGCCGCCGAGATCCACGTGCCCGCCCGGGACGCCGAGCTGCACGTCATCGGGGAGTCCTTCGAGATCGCGCCCGAAGCCAACGGGCAGGTCCTGGACACCGACGCCGCCGTGACGGAGCTCATGGCCGCCCTGGAAGACGGGGGGGACCGGGTCGACCTCGCCGTGCACCCCGTCGAGGCCGAGCGCGCCGCCTCGGACTTCCGGCAGGTGCTCCTGCTGCGGCAGAGCGCGCACACCCTCGAGCTGTACGAGAACGGCCAGCCGATCGGCAGCTGGCAGGTGGCCGTGGGTGAGTCCGGCCACTCGACGCCGACCGGGATCTACCAGATCACCCTCAAGCGGCACATGCCGACGTGGGTGAACCCGTCCCCGAGGGGCTGGGGCAGCGGGATGCCGGCCCGCATCGGGCCGGGCGTGAACAACCCGCTAGGGGTCCGCGCCCTCAACTGGAACGCCCCGGCGATCCGCTTCCACGGCACCGCCAACGTCCGCTCGATCGGCACCAACGCCTCGAAGGGCTGCGTGCGCCTGACCAACGCCGACGTGGTCGAGCTCTACGACCTGGTCGACGTCGGCGCGACGATCGTGTCGATCGGCTAGCCACATGGCTCAGGACGACGTGCTGAACGCATCCGGCAAGCTGCGGCGGGCGGTCTACGACCGACTGCTGCGGGACCTGCAGCTCGAGCTGGTCAAGCTCCAGGAGTGGGTCCACACCCACGGTCTGCGGGTCGTGGTGGTCTTCGAGGGGCGGAGGTCGACGAGTTCCTGCACTCCTGCCCGGATTTCGAGCGCATGCTCGTGGGCTCCGGCACCATCTTGATCAAGTACTGGTTCACCGTGTCGAACGAGGAGCAGGAACGCCGCTTCCAGGCGCGCATCGACGAGCCGACCAAGCGCTGGAAGCTGTCCCCGATGGATCTGGAGGCCCGGGAGCGCTGGGCCGAGCCGTTCGTCCTGCCCCCGCGCACGGGTGTCGGCGACTACGCGCGCCCGCCCATGGACCAGCAGACGTTCGTGCCCGACGTGGTCGAGGCGCTGCTGGCGTCGTCCGGGTAGGGATGGTGGACCCCGGCGTGTTCTGACCCCTGGGCGCGCGTGCGTCCGGCCCGCCGACCCGCTACTGTTCAACGAACACAAGTTCGATCTCACTGGCGGTCCCTTCCCCCGCCCGACCACAGGAGATGAGCAGTGGGAGGGTTCGCGCACCTCGCGGCCACGACCGCGTACTCCCTGCGCGACGGGGTGATCCGGCCTGGTGAGCTGGCAGAGGCGACGGCGCAGCGGGGCATGGATGCGGTCGGCATCGCCGACCGCGGGGGCCTGTACGGGGCGGTGCGGGTCGCCCAGGCGTGCGCGGCGATCGGTGTGCGCCCGATCATCGGCGCCGACCTCGCGCTCGTGCACGACCCGGCCCGGGCGGGATGGGCCGACCGGCGGGCCCGCACCGGGTCGGCGAAGGGACCCGGGTCGGGCCCGGAGTGGCTCGAGGGTGATCCCGCGCGGGTGACGCTGATCGCCCGCACCCAGGACGGCTACGCCGGCCTGTGCCGCCTGGTCACCGACCACCACCTGGCCTCGCCACGGGGGGAGCCGCACGCGACCTGGGCACAGCTGGAGCGCTGGGTCGGCCGGGGCGGGATGGTCGTGCTGCTCGCCGACGACTCATCGGTCGGGCGCTTGCTCGACGCCGGTCGGCCGGATTCGGCTGCGGTGGAGGCCCACCGCTGGATGGACCTCGTCGGTCCCGCGAGCGTCCTCGTCGGCGTCACCCACCATCGCGCACCCGCTGACGACGCCCGTGCCCGTGCCCGCTTCGCCCTGGCCGACCGTCTCGGGTTGGCCGCGGTGGCCCACCAGGCGCCCCGCTACCTCGACCCCGCCGACGCCCGCGTCGCCGACGTGATGGACGCGATCCGCGGCCAGGTACCCCTCGACCCCCGCCACACCCGCCGGCGCAACGACCAGGGATACCTCAAGCGCCCCGGCGAGATGCACGAGGTCTTCGCCGAGCGGCCCGATGCGCTGGTCAACGCCGCCGAGGTCGCCGACCGCTGCCGGGTCGACCTCGGCCTGGGCCAGCTGCGGGTGCCCGACTTCACGGGAGCGGGCGCAGCGCAGCGGAGCCCGGCGGGCGGGGATCTGCGTGCCGCGACCCTGCTCGGGGCGGAGCTGCGCGCCCGCTGCGAGGCCGGCCTCGCCGAGCGCTACGCCGCACCGGGCCGCCGCCACCGCGACCTGCTCGACCGCGAGCTGGCGATGGTCGCCCGCCTCGGCCTCGCGCCCTACTTCCTCACCGTCGCCGAGATCGTCGAGCGCATCCGCGACAAGCAGATCATGGTCGCCTGCCGCGGCTCGGCGGCCGGCAGCCTCGTCTGCTACTGCCTGCGCATCTCCGACGTCGACCCGATCGCCCACGACCTCGCGTTCGAGCGCTTCATGAACCCCTACCGCGACGAGCTGCCCGACATCGACCTCGACGTGGAGAGCGCCCGCCGCGAGGACATCTACGCCGACCTGCTCGCCCGCTACGGCGACGACCGGGTCGCCTGCGTCTGCATGGTCGAGACCTTCAAGGCCCGCATGGCCATCCGTGAGGTCGGCAAGGCGATCGGCTTGCCGTCCGTGGAGATCGACGCCATCGCCAAGGCCTTCCCCCGCATCCGCGCCCGCGACGTGCGCGCCGCGCTGGACACCCTGCCGGAGCTGGCCGGCCTGCACCTCGACCCGGGTGAGGGCGGCCGCGAAGCGGTCGCCGGGGGGCGGGGATCGAACAGGGATCATCTGCGGCTGCTGTTCGACCTCGTCGAGCGCCTCGACGGGCTGCCCCGCCACGTCGCCCTGCACCCCTCCGGCGTGCTCCTCGCCGACCGTACCCTGCGCGACGTCGTGCCCCTGGAGCGCAGCGCCAACGGCTTCGCCATGGCGCAGTTCGACAAGGACGACGTCGAGGCGCTCGGCCTGTGCAAGCTCGACGTGCTCGCCGTGCGGATGCTCTCGTCGATGGCGCACTGCGTGCAGGAGGTCGTGCGCACCCGCGGCGTGGAGCTCGACTTCGAGGAGGTGGCGTGGGACGACGACCCCACCTACGAGCTGATCCGCTCCACCCGCACCCTCGGGATGTTCCAGATCGAGTCGCCCGGCCAGCGCGAGCTGATCGGGAAGTTCCAGCCCGACCACTTCGGCGACCTCGTCGTGGACATCTCGCTGTTCCGTCCCGGGCCCGTCAAGGGCGACATGATCGCCCCCTTCCTGCAACGCCGGCTGGGGAAGGCCAAGGTCGTCTATCCGCATCCCCTGCTCGAGCGGGCCCTCGGCGAGACCTACGGGGTGATCGTCTACCACGAGCAGGTCATGCGCTGCGTCGCCGCGGTCACCGGCTGCGACCTGTCCACCGCCGATCTCGTGCGCCGGCGACTCGGCGATCCCGACGAGGCCGCCGACCTGCGTGACTGGGTCCTCGCCGGCTGCGCCGAGCGGGGCATCCCCGAGCAGACCGCCGTCTCGCTGTGGGACGCCCTCGCCCAGTTCGCCTCGTTCGGGTTCTGCAAGGCCCACGCCGCCGCGTTCGCGGTGCCCACCTACCGCTCCGCGTGGCTGAAGCGCCACTACCTGCCCGAGTTCGTCGCCGGCCTGCTCACCCACGACCCCGGCATGTACCCCCGGCGGCTGCTGCTGGAGGACGCGCGGCAGTTCGGGGTGTGCGTGTTGCCCCTCGACGTCAACCGTTCGGCGCGGGAGTACCGGGTGGAGCGCGTCCCTTCTGCGTTGGCGTTGGCGTTGCTCGGTGTTCATGGGGGGCCGGCGGGGTGGCGGTGGATGGATGGGCGGCTGGTGCCGCCCGGGGGGTTGGATCTCGGGGTGGATCCTGAGGATGCGGGCCAGCGGTTCGGGATCCGGTTGGGGTTGCAGGACGTGGCCGGGATCTCTGGAGAGATGATCCAGAGCCTGTTGGCAGGGCGGCCCTTCACGGATGTCTGCGACCTGCGGCGGCGGGCGGCGCTGAGTGCGCCGGTGGCGGAGGCCCTCGCGCACGTCGGGGCCCTCGACGGGCTGCGCGGGCCGGGGGTCACCCGCCGTGACCTGCTGCTGGAGGTCACCGAGCGCTGGTCAGGGGTCGCACGGCACCGGCCGACGTCGATCGGTGGTCCCGAACAGCTCGGGCTGCTTCCCGATGCGGGGCCGGCGGGACTGGGGGAGTACACCGCCAGCGAGGCGGTGCGCGCCGAGCTGGAGGTGCTCGGCCTGGACGCCAGCACCCCGGTCATCCGCTTCTACGACGCCTTGCTCGACCTGCTCGGCGTGACCCGGGCGATCGACCTGCCGGCGACACGCAACCGCCAGCGGGTCCGCGTCGCGGGGGTGAAGGTCGCCACGCAGACCCCCCCGGTCAAGTCCGGTCAGCGGGTGATCTTCTGCTCCCTGGACGACGCCACCGGCATCGCCGACGCGGCGTTCTTCGAGTCCGTCCACGCCCGCTGCGCCGCCACGGTGTTCCACTCGTGGCTGCTCGTCGTCGAGGGCACGGTGCGCCGCGCCGGCGCCCGCGGCGTGTCGGTGAACGCCGAGACCGCCTGGGACCTGCGCCGGCTCATGCGGGCGTGGCAGGCGGGCACCCTCGACGCGGCCCTCGCCGACCCGACCTCCGACCGTGGGCCCGCAGTCGGGGACGAACCGGCGCCCCGCAGGCTGTGGCACGCCTCCGGCGGATCGGCGGGAGGATAGCCTTGGCAGTGATGCGAACGGTCGTGATGGGACCCGTGCCCGACGAGCTGGCGGCGCTGCTCGAGAAGCGTCGTGCCACTGGCGCCGACCTGTACGACGAGGTGTGGGAAGGGGACTACCACATGGCGCCGGCCCCGCATGCTGCGCACGGTGTGCTCGACCAGCAGCTGGCGGTGCTGCTCGACCCGCTGGCGCGGGCGGCCGGCCTGGTCGGCAGCGGCCCGTTCAACCTCGGTCACCCTGACGACTACAGGGTCCCGGACCGGGGACTGCATCGGGCAGCACCGTCGGGGACCTGGGTGGCCACGGCGGCGCTGGTCGTGGAGATCGTCTCCCCCGACGACGAGACGTGGGCGAAACTGGCGTTCTACGCAGCGCACGAGGTCGACGAGCTCGTGGTCGCCGATCCGCATTCGCGCACGCTGTACTGGCTGGCCCGCTCCGCCGGGGGCGCCTACGAACCTATCGAGGCCAGTGTCCTGCTCGGTGTGGACGCGGCGGCGTTCGCCGAGCAGATCGACTGGCCGCCACGTCGTTGACCACCGCGACCGCCCCGCCGGGCGAGCGGATCCTGCACGTCGACATGGACGCGTTCTACGCGTCGGTGGAGGTGCGCCGGGACCCGACGCTCGCCGGCCGGCCGGTGCTGGTCGGCGGCACCGGGGGCCGGGGCGTGGTCGCCAGCGCCTCCTACGAGGCGCGTGCGCTCGGCATCGCATCCGCCATGCCGATGGCCCGGGCACTGCGGCTGTGTCCCGACGCGGTCGTCGTGGCACCCGACTTCGCCGCCTACACCGCCGTCTCCGCGCAGCTGCGCGAGATCTTCCTGTCCGTGACGCCGTTGGTGGAGCCGCTGTCGATGGATGAGGCGTTCCTCGACGTCGCCGGCTCCGTACGCCTGTTCGGCACCCCCGTGGCCATCGGCGAGGAGCTGCGCCGGCGGATCCGCGTCGAGCTGGGCCTGCCCGCCAGCGTCGGGGTGGCCTCGAACAAGTTCCTCGCCAAGCTCTGCAGCGGCAAAGCCAAGCCGGACGGGCTCCTGCACCTGCCCGACGACCGGGTGGTCGGCTACCTGGCGTCCCTGCCGGTGCGGGACCTGTGGGGGGTGGGGCAGGCCAGCGCCGCGCGGCTGGAGCGCTTCGGGTTGCGCACCGTGGGGGACCTGCGCGTCGCCACCCCGGCGACGCTCGCTCGGATCCTCGGCCGGTCGGCCGCCGGGCACGTCGCCGCACTGGCCCGCGGCGAGGATCCCCGCCCGGTCGTGCCCCACGAGCCGGCCAAGGGCATGAGCGCCGAGGAGACCTTCGAGCGCGACGTCGACGACCCCGCGCGACTGCGGGTCGAGCTGCTGCGCCTGGCCGAACGGGTCGCTCCGCGGCTGCGCCGCGGCGGGGTGAGCGGGCGAACGGTCACGCTCAAGCTGCGCTACGCCAACTTCTCGACGATCACCCGGTCCCGCACCCTGGCGGTGGCGACCGACCAGGCCAGCGAGCTGCACCGCGAGGCGGCTGCGCTGCTCGACGCCCTGCGCCTGGAGCGCGCGCGGGTCCGCCTGGTGGGCCTCGGGGTGACCAACCTGGTCCCGAGCGACGGCGCCCGCCAGCTCGGCCTGCTCGGCGACGACCGTTGGGGTCCCCTGGAGCGCGCGGCCGACACCGCCCGCGACCGCTTCGGCGGAGGGTCCGTGACCCGCGGGGCGCTGCTCGACGATCGGGAGGGCTAGCCGATGGCTAGTCGGCGTCTGGACCGGTTGGCATGGCGGTCCTCTGGCACGCTGACGTCACGGTCATGACTGAGTTGCGTGCACCGGCGCCCACCTTCCGGCCGTTGCTGTACACAGCCGATGTCGTCGTGCCAGTGATCAACCTGCGCCAGCACGAGTTTCCAACTTGGGGGTAGGGATGCCACCCCGGGCCAGACATCGGCACATCGGTCTCTCGAGTTTCCGACGCGTGGGTCGCGAGGCCCCTCCGGCGGGGCGGCCCGTCCGAAGTCGACCGGAAAAAGGAGGGGCGCCATCCTGGACGACCTGCATGCGGTGCCCTGGAGCTCGCTCAGCCACCGCCCACACCGTTCCTTTCCTCGTGGAGATCGCCACGGCACGCGGGGTGGTCGCCGCCCGCCGTGCAGGCAGCCACGGCCGGGCTGGCTGCCCAGTTCCCCGAGGAGGCGTCGTCGGCCGCCGGGCGCATCGGCCTGCTGCGAGCCGAAGCGCCACCGGGCCCGGCCGCAGACCTGTACCGCCTGGCGCACGCCATGCTGAGCCAGCAGGTGACGCCGGACCTGCTCGACGAGGTGGCGGAGCTCAATGGGGACGCCGCCTGCTACCTGCAGTACGCACGTGAGGGCGGGGAGTCGCTCGAGCGCCAGGCCGTTGTCGTCGCCTTCGAGATCGACTCGCTCACATACGGCCAACTGGGCGACGCCTGAGGCGATGTGGCGACAAGCCGCACCGGTGACGCCCACCCGGAACACTGCGCACCCCCCGCGGCAGAGACGTTGCCGTCGAATCTTCCTTGGAGCCCGTGCGCGGCCAGGTGCACCCTTGTGTCTCTGAACAGTCGGCGGGTCGAGTGGAGGACGCCCTCGCCCTTCGACGAACTGCGATTCCCCGAAGCGCTTCCGGCAACTGACCCCCTGGCGTCGCCGGCGGCATCCACACGCCCACACCCTGACAGGTGACGGCCTTCACGAGGTTGCGCTCACCAGCCTCGACTCGGAGCGAGCGAAGGCCGCGCGTATCCGCAGGCTGCGGTGTGCATCCAGCGCGCAGCCACCCCCACGGTGCGGAGGGGTCGGGGACCCAGAACTCCTGCTGGCGCAGGTTGATCACCGGCAGGACCACGTCGGCGGTGTACACCAAGCGGAAAGGGGTCGCGGGAGGGATGCTCGCCGGCTGAACATGATGGCAGATATCTGTTATCATGATGGTATGATTCGTACGCAGGTCCAGCTCACCGCCATGCAGGTGCGTGCCCTGAAGGCAATGGCCGCCGAACGCGACGTGTCCATCTCCCAACTGGTCCGGGAAGGAGTCGACCTGGTGGTGGCGACGCTCCCGGAGACAGCACACCAGCGGGCGCTCACCGTGGTGGGGCGGTATCCGTCAGACGACGGTCGGAACGACGTGGCGCGCGGTCACGACAACCATCTCGACACGATCTTCGCCGACGAATGAGCCTGTTCGTGGACACGTCCGCCCTGTACGCACTGTTGGACCCCAACGATGCCGACCATGGTCGGGCTGCCGGCGTGTTGGACGACAACCCCGCGACCGCGATGAGCACGCACAGCTACGTGTTGGTCGAGACCACCGCGCTCGTCCAGCGACGGCTGGGGATGGAGGCGGCGCGAGGACTCCATGATGCGCTGGTCCCCAGACTCCGTGTCCGCTGGGTGGACGAGGCGTTGCATCGCGCGGCGGTGACGGCGCTGCTGGCGGCCGGCCGGCGGCGTGTCTCCCTGGTGGACTGGGTGAGCTTTGCGATGATGCGCACCGAGGGGGTCACCACCGCGTTCGCATTCGACGAGGACTTCGCGCAGCAGGGCTTCACGACCGTCCCGTGACTGCCCACAAGGCCCAGGCGACCGGCGCTGGCGGGCAATCGAGCTCGTCGTCGCGGATCCGCCGGCGCCGCTGCTCACCGATGACCACGGGCGGGCCGAACAGGCGTCCGGCACCGGCGACGTCGAGGAACGCCTCGTCCAGCGACGGCGGCTCCACCAGCGCCCGACGACCAGGTCGCGGGCTATCTCGCGCCCCGCGCCTGCGCCGGGACGGGGTGAGCGGGCGGACGGTCACCCTGAAGCTGCGCTTCGGCGGGAGATCGGTGACCCGCGGGGGCGCTGCTCGACGAAGGCTGATGGCAGCATGCTGGCGTCCGCCAGGATGCCCCGATCCGTGGGGGCCCCGATGAGTGCTCCACCGGCAGGCGCCGCCTCGGGCGGGTCCGTCACCTTCGTCCTCGGCGCCGACCACGTCGGGGTCGTCACCGTAAACCGCCCCGAGAAGCGCAACGCCATGGACCTGAGCGTGTTCGCGGGCCTGCACGACGCGGCCCGGCGGGCCACGGCCGCCGCCGCCGACGGGACCTGCCGAGCGGTGCTGGTGACCGGCGCGGGTGGGGCGTTCTCCGCCGGGCTCGACCTGGCCCTGTTCGGCGAGCAGATCGCCGGGGCCGGCGCCTTCGACGACGACCGCATCGCCTGGCTGCAGCAGGCGTTCACGGGTTTCGAGGACCTGCCCGTGCCCACGGTGGCCGCGCTCAACGGCACGGCCATCGGGGCGGGCTGCCAGCTGGCGCTGGCCTGCCACCTGCGCGTGGCGGCCCCGGACGTGCGCATCGGGTTCCGGGAAGCGCGGTGGGGACTCCTCCCGGATCTGGGAGGCACCTACCGGCTGCCGCGCCTGGTCGGCCTGTCGCGTGCCATCGACCTCGCCGTGTCGGCCAGGGACCTCGACGCCGCGACGGCGTTGGCCTGGGGGGCCGTCGACGCGGTCCTTCACGGCGACGACTTCGACGGTCAGGCGCACGCCTACGCCGTCCGGCTCGCGCGCGGTCCCACCGTGGCCACCGGGGCCGTGCCCGGGCTGATGCGCCGCGGTCTCGGGACCACCCGGGACGTGGCGCTGGCGGCGGAGCGCGGTGCGCAGCTGGCGTGCCTGGGGTCAGCGGACTTCGGTGAGGCCGTCGCCGCCGCGGCCGAGGGCCGCGAACCCCGCTTCGCCGGTCGCTAGCCCGGCGAGACCGCCCGCTTGCGCTCGCGTCCCGCACCGCGGCGGACGATGGTCAGAATTGGGGGTGCGGCGCTCGATCTGTTGACGCACAATCGGTAGTGGATCCGTATACTGGTGAGCCGGACGACCCCCGGAGCACGAATGCCTCTCTCGGACCGCGAACAGCAGATCCTCTCGGATATTGAGGCACGCCTGCGCGAGGACGATCCCAAGTTCGCCAAGACCGTCGGCACGACGACGGTCTCGTCGCAGGCACGGCGGCAGATCAAGCTCGCGGTGGCGGGTTTCGTCATCGGCTTCCTGCTGATGCTGGCCTTCATCGTCCACATCGTGTTCGGCGTGGTGGGCTTCGCCGTCATGCTCGCCAGCGCCGTCTACGGCGGGAACATGCTGAAACGCCTCGGGCAGGGCCACACGAGCGGGCTCAGCGGACAGCTGCGGGGCGGCTTCGACCGTTTCATGCAGGACAAGCGCGGCCGGAACGACGAGCCCAAACCTTAGCACGGCCCCTAGCCGCGGCGCAGTCGCCCGCGAAGCGCACGGGCCCGCCCGCTGAGAGGTGCATCGCTCCGAGCCTGCGAGGGCGATGCTCAGCTGTGCCGGGTGTGGCGGTCGCGCAGCGATCGCCATGAGGTGCTGAGACGGGCGCCGGCGGTTGCCGCGGCCCCCCGCGCGAGCACGGCGGCCCGCCCCGGCGCCGACCGTCCGGCGAGCAGCAGGCCCCGCAGGGTGACGGCGGAGGCCTCGGCGTCCTCCGCGGCCGACAGCGGGACCTGGGGGGCGTACCGCGCCTGCTCGACCCGGCGGGCGAGGGCGACTGCGGTGGCGGGCCCCGCCGGGTCGGTGGAGGTCCCGGTGAGCCGTTGCAGGTACTCGTGGTCGGTCTCCGAGGCGACCGACCCCATGCCGAGGCCGCGCCCGACGGTCTCGACGCGGGCACGCGCGTTGAGCACCCGGGTCAGCGGCGGCTGCGCCGGGTCCGCCCGCCGGCGCACGACCAGGCCGGTGACCCCGCCCACCCCGGCCAGCGCGATCAGGAGGCCGAGCAGCCACCGGCCCATCCCCGGGCCGTCGTCGGCGTCCACGGCCCCGGCGGCTGCCTGGTCTGCGGGCTCGTCCCGGTCGGTCGGCACGTCCTCGGCCAGCTCGGGTGCCACGGCCGGGTCTTCGGGGGTCTCGGGCACCTCCACCGGTTCGGCGGTGGCCTCCTGTGCCTCGGTCAGCCCAGGCGCCGGGTTCTCGACCGAGGGCACCAAGACGTTGCCGTCGTCGCGGGGGGTGGGCTCGAAGGCCTGCCAGCCGTGGCCGGGGAAGTGCACCTCGACCCAGGCGTGGGCGTTGCCGTTGGTCACCACGTAGGTCCCGTCGGGGGACTGCTCGCCGGGGGTGAAGCCCACGGCCACCCGCGCCGGGATCTCCAGCGCGCGCAGCATCACCGCCATGGTCCCCGCGTACTGCTCGCAGTACCCGACACGGTTGGTGATGAAGGAGCGCATCGCGTCGCCGCTGTGGCCCTGTGGGGGCTCCAGCGAGTACTGCCAGCCGCGCAGCTCGGTCTGGATGGCCAGGGCCTGGTCGAATCGGGTGCGGGCGCCGGCGCCGGCGACGATGTCCCGCGCCAGCGCCGTGACCTCCGGCGGCACGTTGGCTGGCAAGGCGACGTCCTCGGCCCGCGGCGCGGAGTCGAGCGCACGCAGCGTCTCGTAGTCCGGCTCGGGAACCGCCGCGGCGACTCGGTAGCGGTCACCGGGCTGCAGGGTCGCGCCCCGAGCCGTCGTGAGCGTGGCCAGGCGCCCGTCGAACTGGAACCCCCCCGGCCCGGTGACGGCCAACGGCAGGTAGGGGGCGGGCACGAGGACCGCGCCTGGCAGGTCCACCACCTCGACCTCGACGTCCACCAGCCGCGCGTCGAGGGGGCTGGACTCGGGGGGCACCCGTCCGTCCGTCCCGGAGACCGGGGTGCCGCGGATGCCCGCGTTGGTCCACTCGCCGGTCTCGCTGTACTGGTCGAGCGCCGTGGTGCGCAGGTACACGGGCCGCTGCCGGGGCTCGGCGGTCACCCGCATGACCGGTCCCCGGTCGGTGGCGACCAGGTTGCTGCGGATGGACACCATGGGGTTGGTGGTCAGGGTCGTGCCCCCGATCCCCCCGAGCTCGTACCACGGGGGGTCGTCGAAGCCGGGCAGCGTCGCAGCGAGCAGCACGCCGAGGGTGATGGCGATGCCGGCGACGAGCGTGCCGGCCGGGACGAGCACCCCCAGGGCCGCGATCGACGAGGTCGTGCCCGTCGGCCGCACGCCCGGGCCAAAGCGGCCCATCTCCGTGCCGGTCGCGACCAGCACCAGCAGCGCAGACGCCGCCAGGAACGGCACGGTCCAGACCGCGGGGGTGCCCGCCCCGACGGTGAGCAGCAACGGCACCAGCCACAGCCCCAGGGCCGGCAGGATGGCCTTCACGGGTGCGTGCAGCCGGAAGACCATCCCGTCGACCGCATGGGTCAGGGCCCAGATCCCCGTCACGGTGAGCAGCAGCAGGCTCGGCTCGGCGAAGGTCGGTGGAGGCCGGCTGGCGATGAGCTCGAACCCGTGCAGCCACAGCGCTCGGAAGCCGTCGAACGTCCCCGGCGTCGGCAGCACCCCGAGGAGCGTGGTGTCACGCAGGAACACCGTGCTCACGAACACCGCCCATCCGAGCGCGCTGATCCCGAGCGCGAGCACGGGGCCGGTGCCGGTCCTCCGGCAGGCAAAGGACAGCCCGACGACGATCACCACGGCGCCGAGCACCGGCCGCAGGAAGCCCCATCCGATGAACACGCGGCCGAGCGGCAGGCTCGCCGTCGCGAGCATCAGGACCAGCGGCACCAGCAGTGCCTCGCGGCTGCGGTCCGGCCCGGGGGGGGCCGGAGCCGGTGGGGCGGCGGGGGGTGGGGCCGGGGCCCCGCCCGACGGCGGGGTGGGCCGCGCGCGCACGCCGGTGCTCATCGGGGCGCTCCCGTCGTGCGCCGCCGCCGGGGCGCCACCAGCTCGGGCCAGCGGGCCGCGAGGGCGTCACCGGGGCCGAGCACCACGGCCCTCCACCCGGCGGCGGTCAGCAGGCCGGCCAGGCCGGCTCCCCGCGCGCCCGGGTCGTCGGGGGGCACGACGACCACCGCCAGGCGACCGCTGAAGCGACGCCCGCAGGCCAGCAGGGCGCGGACGTCGGGATGCCGCGCCACGGCATCGGCCCCCGGGGGAGGGGCGACGACCGCGCAGAACAGACCGCCGGCCTCTGCGCCGCGCAGGCAGGACAGGGCCGGGCCGACCCCCTCGATGGGCGTGGGCTCCAGCTCGGCGAGACGGTCGAGCAGGGCATCGCGTGGCGCCGCCACGGGGTGGCGGGCGTCCTCCTCGGTGGCCAGCCGGACCTCGTAGCGGTGGTCGGAGAGGTGCCAGAGCAGGCTCGCCGTCACCGAGACGGCCCGCTCGAGCGTCGAGTCGACGCCCGTCCCGTGGTGCGCCGCCCGGCGGGTGTCGCAGAACAGCACCGCCTCCGGCTGCCACTGCAGCTCCTGCTGGCGCACCATCAGCTTGGACCGGTGCGCGGTCGACGGCCAGTGGACCTGGCGCAGGTCGTCGCCGATGACGTACTCGCGCAGCGTGTAGAACTCCTCGCCGGAGCTGAAGAGCCGCCGCGTGTCGCTGGCCTCCGAACCGCGGTGGTTGCCGCGGGTGATGCCCTCCCCGAGCGGCTCGACCAGCGGGTAGACGACCACCTCGACGCTGCCGGGGTAGTGCCGGACCCGTTCGGCGAGGCCGAAGGGGTCGCGCAGGCGCAGGCGCAACGGGCCCACCGCGTACCGGCCGCGTCGGCGCCCGTGCACCGCATAGCGAAAGGACGCCTGGCGGCCGGGTCCGAGCCCCGAGACGACGAAGCGGGGATCGCCGCCTGCGCCCTCGCCTCGGAGCGCCGGGTGGCACTCGTCCTCCACCAGCAGCACCGAGGCGGGCAGCCGGGAGTCGTTGCGCAGGTGCATCACCACCTCGGTCGACGCACCCGTGCGGAGCCGAGCCTGGCCGAGCGACCGGTGGGCGGACACGGTGGCGGTGGACAGGCGCACCGCCACCGCGGCGACCGCCACGAAGGCGGCCGCCGTCGCCGCCACGACGTACAGCTCCTGGAGTCCCAGGAGCCGGCCGAGCACCCACGCGAGGACGCTGGCCACCAGCAGGGACACACCGCGAGCGGTCATGGCGCTAGCGGGCCGCGGGGATCGGCACCATGGACAGCAGCTCGTCGAGGACGGCGTGCGTGCCCTGGTCGCCCAGCTGGGCCTCGGGCGCCAGGATCAGGCGGTGGGCGACGACGGGATGGACGAGCGTCTTGACGTCGTCGGGCACGACGTAGTCACGCCCGAGGGTGACGGCCATCGCCCGGCTGGCCCGCAGCAGCGCCAAGGAGGCACGGGGTGACCCGCCGAGCTCGATGGCGGGATGCTCACGGGTGGCGCGCACGAGGTCGACGATGTAGCGCTTCACGGGGTCGGCGACGTGGATCGCCCGGACGGCCTGGACCATCTCGGCGACCTCCTGCGCGTCCACGACCGCCTTCAGCTGGCCCAGACGGTCGCCGCCGCCGTGCACGTCGAGCACCTCGAGCTCGGCCGTGGCGGAGGGGTACCCGATGGACAGCCGCATGAGGAAGCGGTCGCGTTGCGCCTCGGGCAGGGGGTAGGTGCCCTCCAGCTCGATGGGGTTCTGGGTGGCGATGACCATGAAGGGCACCGCGAGCTCGTAGGTCGTCCCGTCCACGGTGACCTGGCGCTCCTCCATCGCCTCGAGCAACGCCGACTGCGTCTTTGGGCCCGCCCGATTGATCTCGTCACCGAGCACCACGTTGGCGAACACCGCGCCCGGCTTGAACTCGAAGTCGCCCCGCTCCTGGTTGAACACGGTGACGCCGGTGATGTCGCTGGGCAGTAGGTCCGGGGTGAACTGGATGCGCCGCACGCTGCAGGCCATCGACTGTGCGACCGCCTTGGCCAGCAGCGTCTTGCCGACCCCGGGGACGTCCTCCAGGAGCAGGTGACCCTCGGCCAGCAGGGCCACGAGCGCCAGCCGGATGACCTCCGGCTTGCCCTCGACGACGACGCCGATGTTCTGCTCGATGCGCTCGCAGGCGCCGGCCAGCTCCGGCATGCCGACCCCAGCCCCTCGTCTCGTCGCCACGCAATGGTCCAGTCGTGTGTGTGCAGGCCCCGCACCGGCCGAGCACGGGAAAACCACTGTAGCCTCCCCGTACGCGCCCACGAGGCGGGCCCGCGTGGTCACGTACCGTCGAGACGAGGAGAGCACACTCATGGGGGAGCGCGCGCTGCGCCGTGTCGCCGTCCTGGCGATGGTGGCGGTGGTGGCTGCGGCCTGCACCGGCGATGGCGACGAGGGGCTCGTGGACGAGGACACCGAGCCGCCGGTGGTCGAGGACGAGCCCGAGGACGAACCGGCCGAGCGCGACAGCGGCGAGATCATCGTCGGCACGACCGACGCGGTCACCTCGCTGGACCCGGCCGCGGTCCACGACTACTACTCGGCCACCGTGCTCGCCAACCTCGGCGACACATTGGTCGGGTTCGAGCCCGGCGCGACGGAGGCGACGCCCCGTCTCGCCGAGGCCGTGGACGTCTCCGAGGACGGGCTCACCTACACCGTCGTGCTGCGCGAGGGCGTGACCTTCCACGACGGCTCCGAGCTGGACAGCGCGGACGTCCAGTTCTCGCTCGAGCGCGTGCTCGCGATAGGTCACCCGGACGGCGCGGCGTTCCTCCTCGCCGACGTCGCCGAGATCGCGATCCCCGACGAGCGGACGGTCACCATCACGCTCGTCGCCCCGTCCGCGACCTTCCTGGATCGGCTGGCCTACCCCGTGGCGACGATCGTCCCGTCCGACGGTGACTACACGGCGCCGGCCACGGAGGCCGACACCGACGCCGACGTCGAGGCGGAGGGCTTCGTGCACGAGGAGCTCGTCGCGACGGGCCCCTACCGGCTGGTCGACGTCGAGGAGGACGAGGAGATCACCCTCGAGGCGTTCGACGACTACTGGGGCGAGGCGCCCCGCAACGAGCGCGTGGTGCTGCGCTTCTTCCCGTCCTCGGGCGACCTGGCCCAGGCGCTGCTCGAGGATGAGATCGATGTGGCCTTCCGGCAGCTGGCACCCGACCATCGCGCCGAGCTCGCCGAGGCCGGCGGCATCCAGGCCGTGGAGGGCGTGGGGTCGTTCATCCGCTACCTCGTCTTCAACCCCCTGCTCGCCCCGGTCGACGACGCCAACGTGCGCCGGGCGGTAGCGGCGGCCATCGACCGTGAGCGCCTCGTGGACGACGTCTTCGCCGGCCGGGCCGAACCCCTCGACTCCATGGTCCCCTCGGGCTTCCCGGCGTCGGCGGACTTCTTCTCCCAGTACCAGGAGCAGGATCCCGCCACGTTCCTGGAGGGTGTCGAGACGCCGGTGGCGGTCGAGCTCCACTACGCCGGGGAGCAGTACGGTCCCACCGAGCCGGCGCTGGCCGAGGCCATCCAGGAGACCTTGGAGGACACCGGCCTGTTCGAGGTCACCGTCACGTCCACCGAGTGGGAGGAGTTCGTCGGGGAGGCATGGCCCGCCCAGGCGGGGCAGTACCAGATGTTCCTGCTCGGCTGGTACCCCGACTACTTCGATCCCGACGGGTACCTGGCGCCGTTCTACGGCTCCGACGGCTTCCTCGGCGTCTTCGCCAACGGCGAGGTCGACGAGCTGCTCGCCCAGCAGCACCAGGCGTCGGCCGAGGAGCGCGTGCCGATGCTGCACCGCGTCCAGCAGATCGGGGCCCACGAGGTCCCCATCGTGCCGCTGCTGACCGAGACGCCCACGCCGTTCGCCCGCGACGACATCACGGGCCTCGAGGAGACCGTGGACCTCGTGGGCACCCTGCGCTTCTCCCTGCTGGAGCGGTGAGCCCTCGGGTTCCCCGCACCGCCGTTCATCGGCTCGGGGTGACGTCCCACCAGAGGGTCACGACGCGCCGGGTCGCAGGCGGGGGGTAGCGGTCGAGCAGGGCGCGGATCTCCGGGTCGCGGTCCGGCCCGAGGTAGAGGGCGCGACGCAGCGACGCGACGCGCCGGTCGCCGTCGTCCTCCTCGCGCGTCGGGCGGTCCCAGCGCTGCACCTGCGGGTCCATCCCCGCCTCCCGCAGGACCGCGATGGCGTCATCGGCGGTGGGGCGGTCGGGCAGGTCCACCCCGTGCACCGCCTTCCAGTAGGGACGTATCCACGCCCGCGGCGGCTGCTCGGGCACTTGCGCGACGACCCGGGCGCGGGCGTGCTCGGTCAGCGTCTGCGCGAAGGGCCCGAGATCGGCGATGCCGAAGAACACGCTGTGGCAGACGACCACGTCGACGCGGGGCGCGCGCTCGGCGACCTCCGGCCACGGTCCCTCGATCTCCCGGTGGTCGACCCCGAGGCCCCGCGCCCGCTCCGCGAACGCCGCGAGCATGCCCGGGCTCGGATCGACGCCGACGACCAGCGCGGCGGGGGGCACGAGCGGCAGGCCTGCCGCGCCGGCGCCGCAGCCGACGTCGAGCACGCTGCCCCCGACCGGCAGCGCCTCGCGCGCGCGCTGCCGGGACGGCGTCTCACGGGTCATGGCCCGGTCGGCCGAACGCGCGAAACGACCGACGTCGAAGCCCCGGGATGCCTCCGGCGCCGCGTCCTTGATCGCCGCGGGCACGGCCCAGGACCTGCGTGCGTCGACCCACCGCTGCGCCGCGGGCTGCTCCTCCCGCTCGGACTGTGGCGTCATCGGTCCCTCCTGGGGTCCCCGCTGGCAGGTTCGGGTGCGCAGGTCCGCGGTGCGTGCGCAGCATATTCCTGACGCGGGCGTCAAGTTTGTTACCATGCAGTAGGAGATGGAGCAGAAGCTGGCGGTGCCGGAGGTGCGCTCCCGCGGGGAACGCACCGCGGAGCGACTCCGTGATGCCGCGCGGACGGCGTTCGCCGAGCTGGGCTGGCAGGGCACCCGCGTCGAGGACATCGTGCAGCGCGCGGGCGTCTCCCACGGCACCTTCTACACCTACTACGAGAACAAGACCGCCGTCTTGTCGGCGCTCGTGCGGGACAGCGAGGCGGCGTTCGCGGAGCTGGCCGCGGCCCCGTGGGAGGCCGACGACGTCCGCGGCGCCCTGGAACGCATCATCGGCGGGTTCCTGGAGCGCTACCGCACCGACGCGATGATCATGCGGACCTGGCTGCAGGCGGCACGGGACGAGCGCGGCTTCAGCCGCCTGTACGTGGACTCGCGTCGCCTCTTCGTGGACCGGGTCGCGGACAAGGTGGCCCTGGCGTTCGCCGCCTCTGGACGGGCGCCCACGCTCCCGCCACACACCGTGGCCTCAGCGCTGGTCGCCATGGTCGAGCACTTCGCCTACTGCTGGCTGGTGCTCGGTGAGGAGCACGACCCCGACGACGTCGTCGACTCGCTCGTCATGATCTGGGGCGCGACCCTGAACGCGCTGACGGGGTTCGACGTCGTCGATCTGTCCTGAGCGCGGGCGGCGCCGCGGGGTTCGCGGACCCCGCGATGCTACAGTGGCGGCGCCAAGACCCCGGGAGGACGGCGTGGACGAAGGCCCACCTCTGAGGGTGCCGGCCGGAGCCCGTGGCCTGGAGCCGCGGCGCGATTCGGCGCCCTCCCCCTCACCGCTCGCCGCTGCGGCGAACGGCTCGGGCAATGGTGCTTCCATGGCCGCTGCGGCCCTGGCCACGGCCCTGCAGGACGGGGACCGTGCGGCCGGTCGAGTCGCTGCGGCCCCCCGGGCGGGGACCACGGCCGCCAAGGTGCTGGTGCTGAACGCGACGATGGAACCGCTCTGCGTGGTCCCCGCCCGCCGGGCGGTCGTGCTCGTGCTCACGAGCAAGGCCGACGTCGTGCATCACAACGGGCACCGTTTCCGGTCCGAGTCTCTCGACCTGGCGGCGCCGTCGGTGGTGCGCCTGCGCCGCTTCGTCCACGTGCCCTACCGTCGTCGCGCCGCCCTCAGCCGGCGGGGGGTCTTCATCCGCGACGAGCACGTCTGCCAGTACTGCGGTCGGGCGGCGGAGAACGTCGACCACGTCGTGCCGCGCAGCCGTGGAGGAGCCCACGAGTGGGAGAACGTCGTCGCGGCCTGCCGCCGGTGCAACGGCCGCAAGCGCGACCAGACCCCTGCCGAGGCCAACATGTCCCTGCAACGCACGCCGTACGCCCCGCGGGCCGAGTTCTGGCTGGTCGTCGCCGTCGGCAGGGTCGAACCCCTCTGGTATCCCTACCTGGGTGACGTGCTGACCGGCTGACGGGTCCGCCCCGACCCCGTCGCCAGGCCCCACCACGGCGCCCCCACCGCCCCCCACCACGTCACCGGCCTGACCGCCGGGGCTGCGCAGTAGCGGTCTCGCGGGCGAATTGTCGCGCTCCGATGGGGCATTTCCGGCCCTTCCCGGCCCTTCCCGGCCCTTCCCGGCCCTTCCCGGGCCGGCGGGGGGCGTGCGGAGGAAATCTTCCCCACCCGGCACCACCCGTGCTGACCAGGCCTTTGGGGCCTGGGCGGGCGCGTTGCCCTAGCACAGGGGTGAGACAGTGGTTGACGGGTGGGGCCAGGTGGGGCATGGTGGGGGCTAATGGAGGCCGAGGGAGGAGCGGGGCCGGACAGCCGGACGCCGTTCATCGGTGAGTACCGGCACACGTTGGACGACAAGGCCCGAGTGATCCTCCCGAGGCCTTTCAGGGACGAACTGGACAAGGGACTGGTGATGACGGCATGGCTCGACAACTGTCTGACGGTCCTGCCGAAGGACGGTTGGCAACGGGTCCTCACCAGCCTACGCAATCTGCAGTACACCGATCGGGAACAGCGCCAGTTCATACGGATGATGATGTCCTCGGCCCACGCCGGCGAGCTGGACAAGCAGGGCCGGGTCACCATCCCCGCCCGCCTGCGCGAGTACGCCGCCATCGCACGGGAGGTCACCGTGGTCGGTGCGGACGACCACCTCGAGCTCTGGGATATCGCTCGGTGGGAGGAGTACCGCGAGCAGGGGATGGCCGAGTTCGCCAGCACCAGCAAGTCCTTCGACCTGGGGGGGATCTTCTGATGGACCTCGTCTCCGACGACCAGCAACACCGGTTGGCGGCGCTTGAACGCGTCGCGACCGCCGACCCCGTCGAGCCGACGGGCCCGCCCCGGGAGCCTGAGGCCGCCGGGGCGCCGATCCTGCGGGGGCTCTCGTCGGTGAGCCTGCTCCTGGCGATCATCCTCGGTGTGCTGTGGCTGCTCGCCTAGCGCCTGCGCCCCGGATGAGCGCGCCGCTGCACGAGCCCGTGATGCTCGACCGCGTGGTCGAGCTGCTGGCCGTGCCCGCGACCACCCCGGGCGTGCTGGTCGATGCCACCGTGGGCGCAGCGGGACACGCGGCGGCGCTGCTGGCTGCAAGCGGAGCCGCGACGACGCTGGTGGGGTTCGACCGGGATCCGGACGCGCTGGACCTCGCCGCCCGTCGGCTGGCCGCCTACGCCGACCGGGTCCACCTCGTGCACGCCGGCTACGACGAGCTCGCCGAGCACGTCGCGCCCATCGTCGCCCGCCACGGACCGCTGCTGGGCGTGCTCTACGACCTCGGGGTGTCGTCCATGCAGGTCGATCGCGGCGAGCGGGGCTTCTCCTTCCGGACATCCGCACCACTTGACATGCGCATGGATCCGGGCGGGGCTCGCACCGCCGCCGAGCTCGTCAACACCGCCCCGCTCGACGACCTCAGCACGCTCATCCGCCGGTACGGCGAGGAGCGGTACGCCCGGCGCATCGCCAAGGCGATCGTGCGCGCACGCCCCCTCGCGACGACCACCGAGCTGGCAGACGTCGTCACCGGCGCGGTCCCCACCCCTGCCCGCCACCTCGGTACGCATCCGGCGACCCGCACGTTCCAAGCCCTTCGGATCGCCGTCAACGACGAGCTCGACCGCTTCAGCGCCTCCCTTCCCCAGGCGCTGGAGATGGTGGCGCCGCCCGCCGGGCAGCAGCGCGGCGGGCGCGTCGCCACCCTCACGTACCACTCACTTGAGGACCGCATCGCAAAGCGGGTCCTCTCGGGCGCGGCCACCGGCTGCATCTGCCCGCCGGATCTTCCGGTGTGCGGCTGTGGCCGCGTCCCCCAATTCCAGCTGCTCGCCCGGCGGGTCGAACGACCGACCCCCGACGAGCTCGCCCACAACCCGCGCGCTCGGTCCGCCAAGCTGCGCGCGGCCGAGAAGCTGCCCGAACCGGAGTGACCATGCCCGTCCTCGCATCCAGTGGTGCCCGCACCGCCGCGCCCGCCCCGGCGCCCTCGACCCGCCCCACCTTGCGCGTGGTCGCCAGGCCACGGCGCACCGCCCGCTTCGTGCTGGCCGTCGTCGTCGTGGCGATCGCGGGGGTGGTGGGCGTCGTCAGCCTCTCGGCGCTGGCGGCAGAGGCGGCCTTCGAGGCGCGGAGCCTGCAGGACGAGGTCACCGACCTCTCCCTGCGCTACGACGAGCTCACGGCCGAGGTGGCCGGCCTCGAGGACCCCGCGCGGATCCGGGCCGTGGCCGAGACGGAGCTGGGGATGGTGCGCGCGGACTCGCCGACTTTCCTGGTGGCCGAGGGGGCGCCCCGGACCGGCCCCGCACTGACCGACCGCATCAAGCCCGTCCTGCACCAGTAGCCCAGCGATGGCCACACCCCCCCGCACCCGCCCGGCGCCCCGCCGCCCGCCCGCAGGCAGGCGACGGCGACCGCCGCCGTCACGCCGCGCCCGGACCCGGTCGGTGCCGCGCGCGGGGACCCGGTCGGTGCCGCGCGCGGGGGCTCGGTCGGTGCCGCGCGCCAGGCGCCGGGCGGCGCCGCGTCCCGGCCACCGGCTGGTCCGCGGGGCCGCATCGGCGTCAGGGGCCCTGGCGGCAGCCCTGGCCCGCGCCCGCCCGGGGCGGCGGCTGACCCTGCTGCTGGTCGTGCACCTGGTGATCACCCTCGCCATGGGGGTCCGCCTGGTCAACGTGCAGGTCCTCAACGCGGACGACTACGCCCTCCTGGCCGATCGGCAGACGCAGCGCCGGATCGAGCTGCCGGCGAACCGGGGCAAGCTCTACGACCGTGACGGGCAGCCGCTGGCGATGTCGCTCGCCGCCGCAACCATCTACGCGCACCCGCTGATGCTCCAGGAGGAGGGGGTCGACACCGCCGCCCTGGCCGCGCAGCTCGCCCCCCTGCTCGACCGCCCTGTCGAGCGCATCGCCGACCTGCTGAACGGCGACGCGGGGTTCACCTACCTCGGTCGTCAGCTGCCCCGCCAGGTCGGCGACCAGATCGAGGCGATGGAGGTCACCGGGCTCGGGGTGCTGAGCGAGCCGACGCGCTCCTACCCGGCGGATGGCCTTGCCGCCCAGCTGGTGGGCTTCGCGGGTGTCGACAACGTCGGCCTGTCGGGGCTGGAGGCGGAGTACGACGACGTGCTGGCCGGGCAACCCGGCGCCCTGCGCATGGAGCTGGCGCCCCGGGGCCTCACGATCAGCTCGGCGCCGCGCGAGGTGCAGCCCGCCGTGTCGGGCACCGACGTCGTCCTCACCCTCGACCGCCAGATCCAGCACGCCGCGGAGCAGGCGCTGGCCGCCGCGATCGACGAGCACGATGCGAAGGGGGGCTCGGCGGTCGTGCTCGACGTCGCGACCGGGGAGATCCTCGCCATGGCCTCGGGACCGGGCTTCGAGCCGGAGGAGATCGGCCACAGCGCGCCGTACGAGCGCAGCAACCGGGCGGTCACCCACATCTACGAGCCCGGCAGCATCAGCAAGATCGTCACCGTGGCCGCGGCCCTCGAGGAGGGGGTCGTGTCCCCGGGTCAGGTCTTCGCCGTTCCCGACCACTACCAGGTGGGACCCAAGCGCTTCAGCGACGCCACCCCCCACGAGCCGTGGTCGATCACGGTGTCCGACATCCTGGCACGTTCCTCGAACGTCGGGACGATTCAGGTCGCCGAGCAGCTGGGGGAGCAGCGCCTTCACGACTTCCTGCGCGTCTTCGGGTACGCCGAGCCCACGGGCTTCGGCTTCCCGGGCGAGGCGGCCGGGCTGCTGCCCCCCGTGGAGTCATGGTGGTCCACGAGCCTGCCGACGATCGCGATCGGGCAGGGCGTGTCGACCACGCTGCTGCAGGTCGCCGGCGTGCTGGAGACGATCGCCACCGGCGGCGAGCGGGTGCGACCCTCGATCGTGCGCGGCACGGTCGCATCCGAGGGCCGGCTGCGCCCCGCCGAACCCGCCGAGCGGGAGCGGGTCGTCTCCGCATCCACGGCTGCGTCCCTGAACGAGATGCTCGTCGCGGCGGTGGAGGGCGAGCACGCCACGGGGCCGCTCGCCGCCGTGCCCGGCTACCGGGTGGCGGGCAAGACCGGCACGGCACAGAAGCCGTCGCCGACGGCGCGCGGCTACGCGCCCGGCAAGTACGTCGCCAGCTTCGCCGGCTACGCCCCGGCCGAGGATCCCGCGATCGTGGTCGCGGTGATGATCGACGAGCCGGTCGGCGAGGTCTACGGCGGGGTGGTGGCCGCACCCGTCTTCAGCGAGATCGCGGGGTTCGCCCTCGGCCACCGGCGCGTGGCGCCCTCGGCACGCCCCATCGCCCAGGAGGCCTCGGGCGAGGCGGCGGGCCGGTCGGATGCGCCCTGATCCCGCCACGACGACGGTCTTCGCCGGCGTGACGCCTCCTCGGCGCGCGTCGCGATGCTGCGTATCCTGCCTTCCGATGCCGCCGATCCGGAACCGTCACGAGATGACGACGCTGTCAGACGTGCTCGCCGTGCTGCCGCCATCCGCCCGCCTCCACGCCGGCCGCGGTGCACAGACCGACCGCTCCCTGGTCCTGGCCGACGTCACCCACGACAGCCGCAGCGCTGGTCCGGGCGTGCTCTTCGCCTGCCGACCCGGGCAGGTGGCGGACGGGCACGACTTCGGGCCGGCAGCCGTGGCCGCCGGCAGCCCGGCCCTGCTGGTCGAGCGACCCCTGGATGTCGGCGTGCCGCAGGTGCAGGTGGACTCGGTCGCGGCCACGCTCGGCGACGCCATCCGCGCGCACGAAGGCGTAACGATCAGCGA
>JBBDQS010000055.1:30188-40884 GCA_040905805.1 Egibacteraceae bacterium
CTCCCCCACCGCATGACCGGATCCGGACCGCAGTACAACGGCGACGTGGCCGCGACGGTGCAGGACCACCCGTCCTCGGCGCTGGAGCTCGCCGGGGTCACGGGCACGAACGGCAAGACGACGATCACCTACCTGATGGAGTCGATCCTGGCCGCCGGGGGACACACGACCGGGGTCGTCGGGACGGTGTCGACCCGCATCGCGGGTGAGACCGTGGCGGGCGCCCGCACCACCCCCGAGGCTCCCGACCTGCAGCGGCTGCTGCGGCGCATGGTCACCTCTGGGGTCACCGCCGCGGCGATGGAGGTGTCGAGCCACGGGTTGGCGCTGGGCCGGGTGAACGGGACGCGCTTCTCGGTCGTGGTCTTCACCAACCTCACGCAGGACCACCTGGACTTCCACCCCGACCTCGAGGACTACTACCAGGCGAAGGCGTCGCTCTTCACGTCGCGCTTCGCACCCGCGGCGGTGGTCAACGTCGACGATGCGTTCGGCCGACGCGTCGCCGGGGAGACCGCCTTGCAGGTCGTGCGGGTGGGCTCGCGCCCCGACGCCGACGTGACGGCGCGCGACGTGGTGAGCGCACCGGGCGGGTCGACCTTCACCGCCGTGCTCGGCGGACGGTCGGTGCCGGTGCGGACCGCGCTGCCGGGCCACTTCAACGTCACCAACGCGCTCTGCGCGGTCGCGGCCGCCGACGTCATGGGCATCGCGCCCGAGATCGCCGCCGCGGGTGTCGCCGCCCTGTCCGGCGTCCCCGGACGCATGGAGCGCGTCGAGGCCGGCCAGCCCTTCACCGTCCTGGTCGACTACGCCCACACGCCCGACTCCCTGCAGAACGTGCTGCGGGCGGCGCGGGGACTGATCGACGCGCGGCCGGGGGCGGGGACAGCCACCGGGACCGCGCGGGTGATCGTGGTCATCGGATGCGGCGGCGACCGGGACCGCGGCAAGCGTCCGCTCATGGGTCGTGCCGCCGTCGAGGGCGCCGACCTCGCCGTGCTCACCAGCGACAACCCCCGCAGCGAGGATCCGATGGCCATCCTCGAGGCCATGCTCGCCGGCGTCCGGGAGGTCCCCGGTGCGCGTCACACCCTGGAGCCCGCACGCCGTGAGGCCATCGCCCTGGCCCTCGGTGAGGCACGCCCCGGCGACGTCGTCGTGATCGCCGGCAAGGGCCACGAGACGACCCAGGAGCTCGCCGACCGGGTCGTGGACTTCGACGACGGCGCCGTCGCCCGCGAGCTGCTGGCCGGCCGGGCGGGCCAGCGATGATCCCACTGACCGTCGAGCAGGTCGCCGACGTGGTCGGGGGCGAGCCCTGCGACGCGGGCGTGGGCCGCGACACGGTCGTCGAGGTGACGATCGACTCACGCACGGTGGTGGCCGGGTCCCTGTTCGTGCCACTGCCGGGTGAGCAGGTCGACGGCCACGACTTCGTGGACGACGCCGTGGCGCGCGGGGCGGCAGGCTACCTGTGGCAGGTGGATCGGCCGGCCCCGGACCACCCCGGAGGGGTCCTGGTCGACGACCCCGCCGACGCGCTGCTCGGCTTGGGCGCGTGGGTGCGGGAGCAGGTCGGTCCCACGGTGATCGCGATCACCGGCTCCAGCGGCAAGACCACCACCAAGGACCTCGTTGCGGCCGCCACCGGGGCGGGCCGGCGGACGGTGGCCAACCAGGGCTCCTACAACAACGAGCTCGGGGTGCCCCTGACGTGCTGCCGTCTGACCGCCGACACCGAGGTGCTGGTCGCCGAGATCGGTACCCGGGGCATCGGGCACATCGCCCGGCTGGCACCGGTCCTCGCCCCCGACATCGCGGTCGTCACCACCGTGGGCGCGTCCCACCTCGCCATGCTCGGTGACATCGACACCGTGGCACGCGCCAAGGTGGAGCTGGTGCACGCGCTGACCCCCGACGGCATCGCGGTGCTGAACGCCGACGACCCGAGGGTGGCGGTGATGGCCGAGCAGGCCCCCGGCCGGGTCGTGACCTACGGGCGGCGCGCCGACGCCGACTGGCGACCGGACCACGTGGAGCTCGACGAGCTCGCGCGGCCGGTCTTCACCGTCCGCGGCCGGCGTGTCCGGCTGGCGCTGCCCGGCGAGCACAACGTGGGCAACGCCCTGGCGGCCCTTGCCGCGGCCGACCTGGTCGGCGTCGACCTCGAGCGCGCGGCGGCGGCCCTGGAGTCGGCGACGGTGTCGCCGTGGCGCATGCAGCTGCTGCGCACGCCCGGCGGGGTCGTCATCCTGAACGACGCCTACAACGCCAACCCCCCGTCGATGGCCGCCGCGCTCCTGACCCTGTCGCGGATCACCACGGGCGGGCGCCGGTGGGCCGTGCTCGGGCACATGGCCGAGCTGGGCCCGGGCAGCGAGGAGGCGCATCGGGAGGTCGGTCGTCACGCGGCTCGCCTCGGCATCGACGGCTTGGTCGTCGTCGGCGAGGCGGCTGCCGCCATCCGCGATGGCGCCATGCAGTCCGGCGCGTACGCCGAGCACGACGTGGTCGGCGTGGCCGGCCCCGACCAAGCCGTCGCGTCCCTGCGCGGGCGGCTGCGCCGGGACGACGCGGTGCTGGTCAAGGCCAGCCGCTCCGTCGGCCTGGAGCACCTCCCCGACGCCCTGGCGGGTGAGGGTCCGTGAGAGCCATCCTCGTCGCCGCCAGCGTGTCGTTGGTCCTCTCGCTGGTGGGCACCCCGATCGTCATCCGGTTCTTCCGCAGCCGCGGGTACGGCCAGCTGATCCGCGACGACGGTCCCAAGGCCCACCACGCCAAGCGCGGCACCCCGACCATGGGGGGGACCGCGATCATCCTGTCGGCCATCGTGGGCTACTTCGTCGCCACGCTGACGCTCGGCCCGAGGCTCTCGGCCGGGGGACTGCTGGCCATCGGGGTGTTCGCCGGCATGGGCGCGGTCGGGTTCATGGACGACTACATCAAGATCCGGCGCAACCGGAGCCTCGGGCTCACCAAGACCGCGAAGTTCGGGGGCCAGGCGCTGGTCGCCGGGTTGTTCGCGTTCGGCGCGCAGTACGTCGCGGAGACGTCCACCCAGCTGTCCTTCATCGGCCCGACGGACCTGGACTTCGGCCGCTTCTTCGTGCTCTGGGCCTTCATCATCCTCGCGGCGACCTCCAACGCGGTGAACCTGACCGACGGGCTCGACGGGCTCGCCGCCGGCACGGGCGCCGCCATCTTCGGGGCGTACACGGTCATCGCGTTCTGGATCTTTCGCAACGAGGCGCAGTACAGCGTCGAGGCGGCGCTGCACGCGCAGGCGCTGGCGATCGCGGCGGCGGCGGCGACCGGAGCCGCGCTCGGCTTCCTCTGGTGGAACGCGCCGCCCGCCCGGATCTTCATGGGCGACACCGGCTCCCTGGCGATCGGTGGGATGCTCGCCGCCCTCGCCGTCATGACCGAGACCGAGCTGCTGCTGATCCTGCTCGGCGGGCTGTTCGTGGTGGAGACCGCCAGCGTCATCCTGCAGGTTGCGAGCTTCCGCCTGACCGGCAGGCGCATCTTCCGGATGGCGCCGCTGCACCACCACTTCGAGCTGATGGGCTGGCAAGAGGTCACCGTGATCGTGCGGTTCTGGATCATCGCCGGCCTGTCGGTGGCCTTCGGCCTCGGCGTCTTCTACGCCGACTACCTGACCAGGCCGGGGGCGATCGGATGAGCGTCCCCACCATCGGGTTGCAGGGCACCCGGGTGCTGGTCATCGGCCTCGGGGCCTCCGGGCGGGCTGCCGTCGACGCGCTGGCAGGCGCCGGGGCCGACCGGGTGACCGTCGTCGACACGCGCACGGACCCGGGCACGGAGCAGCACGCCGCCACCCTGCGGGGGGCCGGGATGGATGCCCGCTCGGGGGTGGCCGATCCGGCCGTCCTGCACGGCATCGACGTGGTCGTCGCGAGCCCGGGCCTGGCACCGAGCAACCCGCTGCTCGCCGCGGCGATCGCCTCCGGTCAACGGGTGTGGAGCGAACCGGAGCTCGCCTGGCGGCTGAACGGGGAACGCACCCGGCTGGTCGCCGTGACCGGGACCAACGGCAAGACCTCCACCACCGAGCTGCTCGCCGCATGCCTCGGCGCACCGGTCGGCGGGAACATCGGCACGCCGCTGTCCGCCCTGCTGACGGGGCCCACCCCGCCCCCCCTGGTCGTCGCCGAGCTGTCGAGCTTCCAGCTGCGCTTCACCGAACGGCTGCGGCCGGACGTGGCGGTGCTCCTGAACGTCGCGCCCGACCACCTCGACTGGCACGGCGGCTTCGAGGACTACGTCGCGGCCAAGGCCAGGGTGTGGGCCTGCCAGCGCCGGGCCGGCGCTCCCGGCCTGCAGGGATGCGACTGGGCCGTGGTGGGCGTCGACGACCCCGGGGCACGCGCCGCCCTGGACACCCATCCCGCCCCCGCCGGCGTGGTCGGCACGACCACCGGGCCCCCGGCTTCCGGCCAGGTGGGTGTCGTGGAGGGCGCGATCGTGAGCCGGTTGGCGGGCGACACCATCGTGACCGCCATCGCCGATCTCGCCGCCCCCGGCCCGCACAACCTGGCCAACGCCGTGGCCGCGGTCGCCGCCGCCCAGTGCGCCGGCGCCGACCCGGCCGACCTGGCCCGCCCGTTGGCGTCCTTCCGGCCGGGACCCCACCGGCTGGAGCACGTGGCCACGGTGCGCGGGGTCCACTACGTCAACGACTCCAAGGCCACCAACCCGCATGCCGCTGCGGCGGCGCTGGCCAGCGTGGAGACGCCGGTCGAGCCGTCCGTGGTCTGGATCGCCGGCGGGCTCGGCAAGGGCCTCGCGTTCTCGTCCCTGGCGGCACCGGTGCGCGAGCACGTCCGCACCGCGGTCACCATCGGCCACAGCGGTCCGGAGATCGCGGCGCTGACCCGGGACCTCGGGGTCGCCACCGTGGAGGCCGGAACCCTGGCCGAGGCCGTCCCGGCCGCTGCTGCCCGGGCTCGGCCCGGCGACACGGTGCTGCTGGCGCCCGCCTGCGCGTCAATGGACCAGTTCACCGACTACGCGCACCGCGGTCAGGTCTTCCGGGACGCGGTCGCGGCACTCGCCGACCGGGCACACGAGGAGGGCGCTCGTGGCTGCTGATGCGCCCCGCCGCACCGCCCCCCGCCAGTCACGGCAGGTCCGCGGGCCGGCCACGGGATGGCCGCGCGAGTTCGCCGTGCTGGCCGTCGCCGTCACCACGCTGCTCGTCCTGGGGCTCGTGATGACGTTCTCCTCCTCGTTCGTGCGCTCCGCGGCGGACACGGGTGACGCCTTCGGCATCTTCCAACGCCAGCTGATGGCCGCCGTGGTGGGGGTGCCGCTGCTCGTCGGGGCGGCGCTGGTCGACTACCGGGTGTGGCGCCGCCTGGCACCCTGGCTGCTGCTCGCCTCGGTGGTCTTGGGTGTGATCGTCCTCCTGCCGGGGGTGGGCATCATGGCGCACGGGGCTCGGCGCTGGATCGACCTCGGGCCGATCACCTTCCAGCCCACCGAGCTGATGAAGCTGGCTGTGCCCCTGTTCCTCGCGCACGTGCTCGCCCGACGGTGGACGAACCTGCGCGCGGGGGACGTGTGGGGGCTGCTCATGCCGGCGGGCCCGCTCCTCCTCGGCGTGGCCCTGCTGGTCATGGGCCAGCCCGACCTGGAGACCGCCGCGTTGATCGTGGTCATCGGGGGCATGGTGCTGTTCGCCGCCGGCCTGCCGGGGCGGGTTGTCGTCGGCGCGGCCGGGTGCGCGGTGCTCCTGGGGGCTGTCGCCATCGCGAGCACCCCGTTCCGGCGCCAGCGCATGCTCGCGTGGGTCGATCCCACGAGCCACCCGACCGACCTCGGATGGCAGACCTTGCAGGGCTACATCGCGCTCGGCTCGGGCGGGGTCTTCGGGCGGGGGCTCGGCCAGGGGCGCGGCCAGTGGCTGTACGTGCCCAACGCCCACACCGACTTCATCTTCGCGATCATCGGCGAGGAGCTCGGCCTGATCGGGGCGCTGACCGTGCTGGGGTTGTTCTCCGTCGTGGCGGTGGTCGGCTTCCGGGTCGCCCGGCTGGCCCCGGACCCGTTCGGGCGGCTGGTCGCCACGGCCATCACCGGCTGGATCCTGTTGCAGGCGGGGATGAACATGGGTTCGGTGGTCGGGTTGCTGCCGGTCACGGGGGTCACCCTCCCGCTGATCAGCTTCGGCGGCTCCTCGCTGATCATCACGCTGCTCGGGCTGGGCATCCTGCTGTCCGTCGCCCGCCACGCGACCGTCCCCACCGGGGATCCGCGATGAGCGGGCGGGTCCTGATCGCCGGTGGGGGCACCGGCGGGCACGTCTTCCCGTCCCTTGCGGTGGCGACCGCCCTGCGCGACACCGGCCTCGAGGTGGAGTTCATCGGGACGTCGCAGGGCCTCGAGGCCCGGCTGGTGCCCGAAGCCGGCTGGACGCTGCACCGCGTCGACACGGCCCCGCTCGCCCGCAAGGCGTCGCTGTCGACCCTGCGCCTGCCGTTCGTGGTCCTGCGGGCGATGCGCCAGGCCGTGGGCATCATCCGGGAACGCGAGGTGACCGCCGCGTGCGTGTTCGGCGGGTACGCATCGGTCCCGCTGGCGTTGGCCGCCCGGCGCACGAAGATCCCCCTGGTGGTCCACGAGCAGAACGCCATCCCCGGGCTGGCCAACCGCCTGGCCGCGCAGTGGGCGACGGCGGTGGCGGTCAGCGTGCCCGGCAGCGGCAAGCGCTTCCGCGACCCCGATCGGGTGGCCCTGACCGGCAATCCTGTGCGCTCCGGGTTCGCCGGCGTGGATCTGGCGGGCAGCCGCCCCGAGGCGCTCGCCGCGTTCGACCTCGATCCCGCCCGCCGGACCCTGCTCGTCTTCGGGGGCAGCCAGGGCGCGCGTACCCTCAACGACGCCACGGTTGGCAGCCTCGGCCTGTGGAACGACCCGGGGCGGCTGCAGATCCTGCACGTCGCGGGCCGGGGCGACTACGAGCGGGTCGGCACGGCATGGGACCGGGCCCTCGACGAGCACGGAGACGCAGCCCCGCTCGTGCGCTGCCACGAGTTCGTCACCGACATGGCGGCGGCATACGCCGCCGCGGACCTGGTGGCCTGCCGAGCCGGGGCATCGACGATCGCCGAGCTCACGGTGCTGGGCCTGCCGAGCGTGCTCGTGCCCTATCCGCACGCCACCGACGACCACCAGACGGCGAACGCCCGCGCGCTCGCGGACGCCGGGGCGGCGAAGCTCGTGCCCGACGCGTGGCTGGCGCCCCGTTCGCTGGTGGCCACGACCGAACCGTGGCTCACCGACGACGACGCCCGAGCGCAGGCTGCCGTCGCCGCACGCTCGCTCGGGCACCCCGACGCGGCGCAGCGGGTGGCAGACATGGTCGCACGGGCCGCCAACCGATCGGAGGGACGACCGTGACCACCGAGACCTTGCAGCCCGGACGCCATGTGCACCTCATCGGCATCGGCGGGGCCGGGATGAGCCCGCTGGCGCACATCCTGCTCGAGCGCGGCCACCCGGTCAGCGGCAGCGACCTGCGCGGCGGTCGGGCGTGCACCGCCCTGTCCGCCATGGGAGCCGCCATCGCCGTGGGCCACGCGGCGCACCAGGTCGAGGGCGCCGACCTGGTGGCGGTGTCGGCAGCGGTGCCCCCGGACAACCCCGAGCTGGTCAGGGCCGGGGAGCTCGGTCTGCCGGTGCTGCGCCGCACCGAGCTGCTCGACGCGTTGATGGTCGGCAGGCGACGGGTGCTGATCGCCGGCACGCACGGCAAGACGACGACCACGGCCATGACGACCGTGTGTCTGCAGATGGCCGGTCTGGACCCGTCGTTCGCCATCGGTGGGACACTGGCGGAAGCGGGGACGAGCGCGCATCACGGCACCGGTGCGGCCTTCGTGGCCGAGGCGGACGAGGCGTATGGCTCCTTTGCCTGGCTCACGGGGGACGCCGTGGTCGTCACCAACGTCGAGCTCGACCACCACGACCACTACCCCGACCTGCAGGCCGTGCGACGGGCGTTCCTGCACTTCCTCGACCGCCGCCCTCCGGCCTCCGACGGCGGCCGCACCGGTCCGGTGATCCTCTGCCTGGACGACCCGGGCTCGGCAGACCTGCAGGGCGCGGTCGCCGGTCCGGTCTCGACCTACGGCGAGCACCCCGACGCGGACCTGCACATCACCGACGTGGTCCTGGATCCAGACGAGTCGCGCTTCCACCTCGTCGATGCGGGCCAGGACCTCGGCGAGTTCCGCCTGCGCCTGCCCGGCCGGCACAACGTCGCCAATGCCGCGGGCGCCGCCGCAGCGGCGCGTTGGGCGGGAGCCTCCCCCGATGCCGTCCGCGCCGCGCTCGCGGCGTTCGGGGGCGCGCAACGGCGCTTCCAGCGGCTGGGGACGGCCGGGGGCGTCACGGTCATCGACGACTACGGCCACCACCCGACCGAGCTGCTCGCCACGCTCTCGGCCGCACGGCAGACCGCGGGCACGGGACGGATCGTGGCCGTCTTCCAACCGCACCGGTACTCGCGGACGGCGGCCCTCGGCCAGGAGCTCGGCGCGGCCCTGGTCGGTGCCGACGCGGCCCTGGTCACCGAGGTCTACGCCGCCGGGGAGGCGCCGGTTCCCGGGATCACCGGTGCCCTGGTGGCGGACGCTGCCGCCGCCGCCGGTGTCGATGTCGCATTCGTGCCGGCCGGCACGGACCTCGCAGACCGGGTGGTCGCACTGGTGTCCCCCGGCGACGTGGTCGTCACCCTCGGCGCAGGCGACATCACCGAGCTCGGCCCCGTGCTCCTCCGCCGCCTGGAGGGCCACCGTGGCTGAGGAGGTGGCAGCACCGGACCGGCAGCTGGTCCGCTCACTGGAGGTGCAGGTCGCCGGGGATGTGCTGCCAGCCGAGCCGCTGTCCGACCACACCACCATCAAGGTCGGCGGCCCTGCTGCCGCGTTCGTGCGCGCCGAGACGGTCGCTGACCTTGTCGGGGTCGCCGAGGTGTGCGCAGCCCTCGACCGGCCGTTCCTCATCCTCGGCCGGGGCAGCAACCTGGTCGTCGCCGACCGCGGCTGGCCGGGCGTGGCGGTCACCCTCGGCCGGGGCTTTCGCGGCGTCGAGGTGGACGGCACGACCGTCGTGGCGGGCGGAGCCGAGCGCATGCCCGTCCTGGCCGCAAGGCTCGCCCGCGCCGGGCTGGGGGGGTTGGCGTTCGGTGTCGCGATCCCGGGCAGCCTCGGAGGCGCGGTGCGGATGAACGCCGGTGCCCACGGTGGGGAGATGGCTGACGTGCTGGCGTGGGCGGACGTGGTCCGCCTCTCGTCCGGCGGCGGTGTCCAGCGGCTGCCGGCCGCCGAGCTCGGGCTGCGGTACCGGCAGACCGACCTGCCCGGCGACGCGGTCGTGATCCGGGCCGGGCTGGTCCTGACGCCGACCGACGCCGAGACGCTGCGCGAGGAGATGGCCGAGATGAAGCAGTGGCGTCGGCGATCCCAGCCGGTCAACACCCCGTCCTGCGGCAGCGTCTTCGCCAACCCCGAGGGCGACTCGGCGGGCCGGCTCATCGAGGCGTCCGGCATGAAGGGCTACCGCTGCGGTGGAGCCCGGGTCAGCCCTGTGCACGCCAACTTCATCACCGTCGAGCCGGGGGCGACGGCCGCCGACGTCCACGCGGTGCTCACCACCGTGCGCTCGACCGTCGCCGAGCAGCAGGGTGTCGACCTGCGCACCGAGGTCGTCCTGATCGGCTTCGAGGGGCCGGCGACGGCCGGCGGACGCGGGGAGGAGCGGTGAGCCGCGAGACCCTGACCCCGCCGCGCGCAGGGCGACGACCGCCGATGGATGCGCGCATCCGTGCCCGCCGCAACCAGGTGTCGCGGGACCGCTCACGGCGACGCCGACGGATGGTCGGCAGCCTGGCGGCCGTCATCGTGCTCGCGGCCGCCGCCGCGGGTGTTGCCCGTTCCCCGCTGTTCACCATCGATGCGGTGGCGGTCGTCGGGGTGGCCGACGACGAGCAAGCCGCGATCCGCCAGGCCATCGCGTTGGGTGCGGGCGACAACCTGCTCACCGTGGATCTCGGCGCGGCCGCTGCCCGGGTGCAGGCCCTTCCCTGGGTGCGCAACGCCGACATCCGTCGACGGCCGCCGTCGGGGGTCGAGGTGACCGTCGTCCCACGGGAACCCGTCGTCGTGGTGCGCCTTCCCGATGCGGCGTGGCTGGTCGATGCCGAGGGGGTGGTCGTCGCGGGCGGGGTCCGCGAAGGGCTGGTCGAGCTCACGGCCCCGCATTCGGTGGTGCCCGGGGTGGGCGCCCAGGTGCGGGACGCGGCGTTGCGCAATGCTCTGGAGGCCCACGCCCAGATGCCGGAGCCGCTGCGGGCGCAGGTGATGCGGTATGAGGCTCGCAGCGCCCGGGACCTGCGCCTGCACCTGGAGAGCGGGATGGTCGTGCGGTTCGGTGTGGCCGAGGACGTGGACGCCAAGGCTCGGTCCGTGGCCCTCCTGCTGGAACAGGCGCGGGCGCAGGCGGCGCGCCGCACGCCGGATGGGCAGCCCGCGCCCGCCCTGGGGGTCGCCGAGATCGATGTCCGCACGCCGGACAACCCGGTCTTGGTGCCCACCGGGGGCTAAGGGGGGGCTAACAGGCTGTCGCAGAATGGGCCGACGGGCCGACAATGCATGCGCACGCGCCTGCT
>JBBDQS010000056.1 GCA_040905805.1 Egibacteraceae bacterium
GCCAGCGCACCACCCTGGACGTGGTCGCCTCGCCAGGCCACTTCCCCGGGCGCGTCGCCGGGCCAGCGCACCACCCTGGACGTGGTCGCCTCGCCAGGCCACTTCCCCGGGCGCGTGGCCGGGCCGGCTGTTCATACCTGCGCCGAGTCTGCGGCGTAGGCGATGAAGGCGGCCAGGTGGGCCGGGCGTCGGCGGTCGGTCTCGTAGACCAGCCACAGCCGGCGCACGACGGGCATCCCGGCCACCCGCACCGCCACGACCTGCCCCGGGTGCGCCGCGACGGCGCGTACGCTCACCACCCCGATGCCGAGGCCGGCCGCGACCGCGGAGACCACCGCCTGGCTGGAGCCCACGCTGAGGGTCGAGGAGCCCGCCGGCAGCTCCTCGCCGGCCGCGGCGACGGCGTCGCAGAAGGTGCGCTGCGTGCCCGAGCCGTCCTCCCGCCAGATCAGCCGCTCGCCGGCCAGCGCGTCAAGGGCGATCCCGTCGGTGCCGGCCAGCGGGTGACCGGTCGGGACGGCGAGCACGATCTCGTCGCTGGCCACCGCCACGTACGTCAGGCGCCGGTCGGGGTTCTTGCGACCGGCGAAGCCGATGTCGGCGCGGTGCTCGAGCAGCGTGCCCGGGACCGCGGCCGAGTCAGCGGCGATCAACTCCGCGGAGACCGACGGGTAGCGCTCGTTGAACCGGGCCACGACGTGGGGCACGACGTAGTCGCCCGGTGTGGTGCTCGCCACGATCCGCACCGTGCCGTGCAGCGGTGCGGTGTGGCCGTCCAGCTCGCCGCGCAGCGCCGTGACCGCGTCGAGGATCTCCTCGGCGAACACGAGCACCCGTGCCCCGGTGACGGTGAGCTGCACGCCGGCCGTGCTGCGCTGGAGCAGCCGGGTGCCGAGGTCGGCCTCCAGTCGCTGCAGCCGCCGGCTCAGGCCGGGCTGGGAGCAGCCGAGCGCCTGGGCCGCCGCGGTCAGGCTGCCCGCGGCCGCCGCCGCGCGCAACGCGTCGAGGTCTCCGGTGCGCACCCCGCCATGCTAGCCCCAACCATGCCGAAGCCGCATGGCAGTTGCGCCCTCTCACCGATCCCGGTATCTCTCGCGGCATGACATCATCCTCAGGACGGTCGCTGCGCGACCGCCACACCCGGCACAGCAGACAATCGCCTCCGCAAGCTCCGGCGATCCACTCGTCAGCGCTGTGGAGCCGTCTCGTCCTCGCCGCCCTCGCCGGGACGCTCGCCCTGGTCGCCGTCGCCTGCGGCACCGACGAGGCCGGCGATGACCCCCCTGCTCTGGTGATCGGGGGCATCCCCGACCAGGACGTCGCCGTGCTCGAGGAGCGCTTCGAGGGCATCGCTGACTACCTGTCCGAGGAGGTCGGCATCCCGATGCGCTACCAGCCGTCGGTGGACTACACCGCCGTGGTCACCGCCTTCGCCAACGGCGACCTGCTGCTGGGCTGGTTCGGGGGGCTGACCGGCGTGCAGGCGCGGCTTGAGACCCCCGGCGCGCACGCCGTCGCGCAACGCCCCATCGACGAGGAGTTCCACTCGGTGTTCATCGCCGGCGCGGACGTGGACGCCGACTCGCTGGCCGACCTGGCCGGCACCGCCTTCACGTTCGGCAGCGAGAGCTCGACGTCGGGCCACCTCATGCCCCGCGCCTTTCTCACCGAGGCCGGGGTGGACCCCGAGGCCGACTTCGACGGCCCGCCGAGCTACGCGGGCTCCCACGACCAGACCTGGAAGCTGGTCGAGGCCGGGACCTTCCAGGCCGGCGTGCTCAACGAGTCGGTATGGCAGCGCGCGGTCGAGGAGGGCCAGGTCGACACCGACCGGGTGCGGGTGGTGGAGCGCACCCCGCCCTACGTCGACTACCACTGGGTCGCCCACCCCGACATCGACGAGGTCTACGGGGCAGGCACCACCGAGCAGATCGTGGACGCGCTGCTGGCCATGGACGAGGGCGGACCCGAGGCCCAGGACATCCTCGAGCTGTTCGAGGACACCGCCTTCATCGCCACCGACGACGACAACTACGCCACCATCGAGCAGGTGGCCCGCGACCTCGAGCTGATCGGCTCGCCGTGAGCACGACCGCCCCTGCGTGCGAGCTCGACGACCTGGTCGTGTCCTACGGCGCGGAGGTCGCCGTCGGCCCCCTGTCCCTGCGGGTGGCGCCGGGTGAGACGGTCGCGCTGGTCGGCCCGAGCGGCGCGGGCAAGACCTCCGTGCTGCGGGCCCTGTCGGGCATGGTCACCCCCGCGGCGGGGACCGTGCGCCTGGGGGGCGAGGACCTCGACCGCCTCCGCGGCCGGCGGGAGCTGCCGCGACGGGTCGGGATGGTCTCCCAGGGCCTGGACCTCGTCCCGCAGCTGTCGGTCAAGCACAACGTGCAGGCCGGCGCGTTGGGCCGATGGGGGCTCGCCCGGTCGCTGGCCGCGCTGGTGCTGCCCCTGGAGCACCCGCCGGCCCGCGCGGCCGCACGCCGCCTGGGCGTGGAGGACCTGTTCGCCAAGCGTGTGGCGGACCTGTCGGGCGGTGAGCAGCAGCGCGTCGCGCTGGCCCGCCTGCTCGTGCAGGACCCCGCCCTGGTCCTCGCCGACGAGCCCGTGGCCTCCCTGGACCCGGCCCGCGCCGACGACCTGCTCGGCCTGCTCTGCGAGGCCGCCCGCGAACGCGGGCGGACCCTGGTCGCGAGCCTGCACACCCCCGACCTGGCCCGCCGTCACTTCGACCGCATCATCGGGCTGCGCGGCGGCCGGGTCACCTTCGACCTGCCGCCGGCGGGCGTCACCCCCGAGGTGCTCGACCGCGTGTACCGCCTGATCGCCCCCGTGGAGGACGCGCCGGGTCCGGGTCGCACCGAGGGGGGCGGTTCCGCCCCCGGTGCCCGGGCCGACACGGGCTAGATGAGCGCCGCCCCGGGGTTGGTGGGGGTGCGTCCGCGGTTCAACCGCCGCGGCGCCCTGACGGCCCTGCTCGCCGGCGCGTTCCTCGCCAGCCTCGCCATGGTCGCCGGCGACGAGCTGACCCACTCCGGGGGCGGCGCAGCGGCCTGGGACCTGCTGGGCTCCCTGCTGCGCCCCGACCTGTCGCGGGCCTTCCTGGCCACCGTGGCCGAGGCCAGCCTGCTCACCCTCGGCTACGCGGTGGCCGGCATGTCGGTGGCCCTGGTGATCGGCGTGCCCGGCGCCTTCCTCGTCAGCGGCGTCCTCACCCGCCGGCGGGTGGTCCGGGCCGGGTCGGTCGCCGCCGGCCGCTCGGTGTTCGCCACGCTCCGGGCCATCCACGAGCTGGTCTGGGCCCTGCTGCTGCTGAGCATCCTCGGCCTCACACCCCTCGCCGGGGTGCTGGCCATCGGCATCCCCTACGGGGCGACGGTGGCGCGGGTGCTCGGCGAGCGCCTCCAGGACGTGCCGCCCGCACCGCCCGCGGCGCTGGAGACCGCCGGCGCGTCCCCCTGGCAGATCCTGTGCTACGCCCGCCTGCCGCTGGCCGGCGCGGACATGGCCGGCTACGTCTTCTACCGCTTCGAGTGCGCGGTGCGGGCCGCGGCGGTGCTGTCGTTCATCGGGCTGGGCGGCATCGGCTACCGCATCGAGATCGCCCTCGCCGACCTGCGCTTCGAGCAGGTGTGGACGCTGCTGGCCGCGCTGGTCACGGTGATCGTGATCGTCGACCGGGTCTCGGCCATGGTGCGCGCCCGGATGGTGGTGTGATGGACGACGTGCGGCTGGAGGCCGCGCAGGCCCGGATGCTGCCCGACGCCACCGCGCGCACGCCCACCCGGCGGGCCACGCTGCACCTGGCCGCCGGGGTGCTCGTGACCGTGGTCGCCGCGTGGTGGTTCGTCCTGGCCCAGGAGGGCAGCGACGTGCCGGCCGCCGGACAGGTCCTCGACCGCACCGTGGATTTCGCAGGCCGGCTGCTGGGCGTGGGTGACGAGGCCACGCCCGCGTACGCGCAGTCGGCCAAGTGGGCCGTCGTGGGCCGCCTGGCCCTTGACACCGTGGTGATGTCGGTGCTGGCCGCGGGCATGGCCGGCCTCGGCGCGCTGGCCACGATCGCCTTCGCCGCCCGCAGCCTGACCATCGGTGAGTTCGCGCCCGCCAACCGCCTGCTCGGGCGCGCGGCCTACCTCGTCGTGCGCGGTGTCCACGTGGTCGCCCGCTCGGTGCCCGAGCTGGTGTGGGCGCTGCTGCTGGTGTTCCTCGTCCGCCCGGGCGTGCTGGCGGGGGCGCTCGCGCTGGCGTTGCACGACCTCGGCGTGATGGGGCGCCTGGGCGCCGACGTCATCGACGGCCTCGACCGCGGCCCGCTGCGCGGCCTGCGCGCGTCGGGCGCGCGCCGTCTGGAGATCCTGGCCTACGGGGTGCTGCCGGCGGCGCTGCCGCAGCTGGTCACGTTCCTGCTGTACCGCTGGGAGGTGATCATCCGCGCCAGCGTCGTCGTCGGGTTCATCACCGCGGCTGGTCTCGGCTTCCAGCTGCGCCTGGACCTGTCGGCGCGGCGCTGGACCGACGTCGCGCTGATCCTGCTCGTCTACGTGCTGCTGGTGTGGACCGTCGACCTCGCCTCCACGGCCCTGCGCCGCCTGGCGCGCTGAGGCGCCGGCCGTCAGGCTGGCGGGGCGAAGAGCTCGAGGGCGATGCCGTCGGGGTCTCGGAAGCTGAGGCCCGAGCCGTAGTGGGCGTCGACGATGCCGCCGTGGGTGATGCCGAGATCGTCGAGTCGTGTCTCCCAGGTGGTGAGGCTGTCTCGGTCGGGGCAGCCGAAGGCGATGTGGTCGAGTCCGGTGCGGAACTCGGTGAACGTGTCGTCCGGGTCAGTGCTGGGGTGTTCGTGGAGGCCGAGCAGCGTGCCGTCGATGAGGAACACGGTGTGGTGGAAGCCGCCGTCGGTCACCTCGTCGAGGACTGGTTCGGCGCCGATCAGGCGCTGGTACCACGGCCGGCTCACCGACAGGTCGGTGACGGTCACGGCGACGTGGCCGATGCCTGGGAAGTCGTTCATGCGGTCCTCCGTTCTTGGTTGATGGTCAGTTCGAGGATGTCGGGGCGGGCGTAGTGGCCGGTGGGGTCGAAGCTTCGGCGCCCGATGGCGATCCGATCGAGGTCGAGGGTTGCGGTGACGGTCCCTGCCTCGCCGACCAGGGGGCCTTCGAGGATCTCGCCGCCGGGGGCGACGATGGTCGTGTTTCCCCGGGACAGGTGGTCCTCGGCGCCGCCGTAGAGGTCATCGGCACCGGGAAGGTCTCTGGGGACGTCACACCCGCGGAGGTAGGCGGAGACGCCGATGACGAACACCTGTCCTTCCTTGGCGATGTGTCGCAGCGTCGACAGCCACTCGTCGCTGTTGTCCCAGGTGGGGACGAGGAGCACGTCGATGCCCTTGTGGTAGAGCGCGGCACGCGCAAGCGGCATGTAGCTCTCCCAGCAGATGAGCGACCCGACCTTGACCCCGCCGACATCGACCACGGTGAGCATCGGCCCCTGGCCGTTGGCCCACACCAGCCGTTCCGCTCCGGTCGGGACGAGCTTGCGGTGCAGCCCGGCGATCGCACCCTCGTCGTCGATGTAGACGACGGCGTTGTAGAGCGTGCCCGACGAGCTTCGCTCCGTGATCCCGAGCGCGACCCAGGTCGAGCTGTCACGGGCTGTCTCGCGGATCGGATCGAGCGCTGGCCCGTCGATCTGTACCGCTTGATCAGCGAACCGTCGGTACCACTCGGCGTCGTTCCACGGCTTGCATCGCCAGACCCAGTCGGGATAGCCGGGAACGAACGATTCGGGGAACACCACGAGGTCGCAACCGTCGACTCCGGCCGTCGTCACGTGCGCGGCTACGGCTTTGATGGTCGCGTCGCGGTCGAGGTGTGCGGGTGTGGCCTGGACCGCCGCCACCCGCAGCTGGGCTCGGCCGTTCATCGCGTGGCTCCGGCGACGACGAGCTCGCACGGGCCGACGAACCCCCGGTCGCTCTCGAACTGCCCGAGCGCCTCCTCGATCTCGGCCCACACCGATCGCTGCGCTTCGGAGCTCAACGAGGCCAGCATCTGGTGCAGCGCACCGAAGGACTCCCGCTCGAAACGGGCGCACTCCGCAGCCGAGGGAAGGTGAACCGGAGCGTCGATGACCTCGACGACGATGTCGTGGAAGCCGGCCGTGGTGAGCTCGCGGTGGACGAGCTCGGGGTCGGCGAAGCTGAACGGTCCCGGCTGGTCCGGCGCGGGGGCGGGCAGCTCGGCGCGTCGGCGGATGATCGACACGGGCAGCGAGAAGAACTGGTTGGTGGCAGCGGTGGAGTAGGTGATGGTGGCGAAGCGGCCACCGTCGGCGAGCGCGTGGTGGATACCGGTCAGGGCGCGGTGCCGGTCGGGGAAGTAGATGAAGCCGACCCGTGAGATCGCCGCGTCGAAGCTTCCTGCGTCGAGGTCGTGGAGGTGCTCGCCGTCGAGCTCGCGTGTCGACACGTTGTCCATTCCGGCGTCGGCTGCTGCCTTGGCCGCGTAGCGCAGGATCTCCGGTGACAGGTCGGTCGCCAGCACCTGTCCGGAGGGTCCCGCGCGGTGGGCGGCGGCGATGCTCTGGCCACCGGCGCCAGCAGCGACGTCGATGACGGAGCTCCCGGCGGTGACGCCGGCGAGGTCGAGCATCCGGTCGGTCGCGGGGCCCAGCCAGGTCTCGAGCAGCGGCGCCCAGGCGTTCCAGCCCGAGGCGTATTCCTGCCATTGCTGGCGGGTGGTCGTCTTGTACTGCGCTGGGTCGAATGCCATGAGCTCGTCTCCTCGTTGATCGTGCCGGTGGTGTGGTCGCCTCCGACGTGGTCTCATCTCCTAGGCGCCAGATTCGGAGCCGAACCCGCCAGATCCGTTCTGGCGATCCGCCTGCAGCCGCCAGGGAGGCGCGATGGCCGAGTTGACGCGAGAGCGGGTCTTCGGCCGTGAAGCCCAGCTCGAGCAGATCGTCTCGGCCATCGACGCACCCGGGTCGGGCGTGCGCAGGCCGGTGTTCGTCAGCGGGTCGGCTGGCATCGGGAAGACGTCGGTCGTCCGTGCCGCCCTCAATCGCTGCCGTAGCGGTGCGCTGGTGGCCTGGGGAACGTGCTGGCACGGTGAGGGCGCTCCTGGGTTCTGGCCCTGGATCCAAGCGTTTGCCGACCTGTCGCGCGATGTCGGCGTGGACGCCGCGGTCGACGCGGCCGGTCGGGACCGCGAGCTGCTGTCGGCGCTCGTCCGGGACCTCGGCCCAGGACCTGACTCGGCCGACCCTCGGTGGGACCGTGTGCTGTTGCTCGACGCGGCCCGCCGCTGGATCGAGACGATCGCCGCCGACCGTGCCGTCGCGTTGGTGCTCGACGACCTCCAGTGGGCCGATCCGTCGTCGCTCGAACTGCTCGGC
>JBBDQS010000057.1 GCA_040905805.1 Egibacteraceae bacterium
CGGTCGTGATCATGGTGCGGGAAGTCTTCATAGTGCAGTCTCCGACTCGTAGGTGTCATACGTTCCGTACCTGGGACATCGCGCAGAGTGACCGCAGGGATACGGGTTCGCCGCCCTCGGCCGCAGAACCCCCCACTGGGGCTAGTGACGGGTCAGCGGTGCGCAAGCGACCGTCACGCGGAGACGGGAGGGGACGACACTGACCGTCAGGGCAACCCACCAGCCGGTCTGGGAGGATGGAGGGGCCCATGGCACGAAGGGAAAGGCAGCGATGAGCCGGTTCGCGCATCTGGTCGGCAGCATCCCGCGGGGGTCAGCAGAGGAGGCTATGGCCGCGGCGCTCGAACGATTGGGTCCGCACCTGCGATGGCTGCCGGACGGAGAGACGGGGGAGCGGCAGGACTGGGTGGTGCACATCATCGACTCGTTCCGCCGGCATCCTGATTTGGAACTTGTTCGTGAGGGCGGCTGGTCGGATTACGACGACATCCCGCGGTTCCGGGTCCGTCGTGGCAGTGCGCTCTCGGCCGAGTCACTGGACTCGGGTACGTCGCCGCGTTCGAGCAGAGCTTCCCCACGTTCCTCGAGCCGAGCGGGTGTTCGTCGCCAGGACGCCGCCGCCGGCCCGGCGGCCGATGGCGGCCTACCTTGCGCACGGCATCACGAAGCTGGCCGCCGCTGCACCGTACGGCGCCCGGTTCGGTGTGCATACGACCCGCTCCGAGCTCTCCGGCTACCGGCGGACACCGAGTTCATCGGGGGGTTCGTCCACGAAGCGCACTCCCTACGCGCGCAACAGGCGCTGCGCGACCACCTCGACGCGCTGGTCGGCGAGTCCGTCGCCGTCGCTACCGCCTGTGGATTGGGATGCCGGGCGGTCGCGCCTGCCCTCGCGACCATGGAGCGCGCGGATGTGCTGTGCGATGACCACGGGACACAGTGTCGGGCAGCTCGGTCCCTACGTCGGGGGAGGCGCTCCGAGGCGCCGGCCGCAACGGCCAACTGACCGTTGACGCGCGCAGTGCGGCGTGCGATGGTTCGTGGGCTTCCTCCGGAAGGGCAAGGGGACGCTGCGGGCGTTCCTACCGGCCGGGGGGGCCGCGGGACCAAGGTGGGATCAATCGGTCTCCCGGGTTGGCACAGCGGGTGCGCCGGGACGGACGGTGAAGGGGTACGAAACCATGACGCGTGTCCTCGCGCTCTGCGCGCTCTGTGTGCTCTTGCTCGTCGCATGCCGGCAGGAGGCTGCCCAGCCCCCGGAGGAGGATGACGGTCCGACCGCGGCGGTCTCCGACCTGGAGGGCGTGCGCGCGGCGACGGTGCGCATCGTCGCCGAGGGCACATTCGTGGACCCCGAGATCGGGCTGCAAGCCAACACGGCGGGCAGCGGCTCGGGCTTCATCGTGGACCCGAGCGGCATCGTGGTCACCAACAACCACGTCGTCACCGGTGCCGCCCTGCTGGAGGTGTACCTGGACGGCGAGGACGAACCCCGCAACGGCCGGGTGCTCGGCTACTCGGAGTGCTCGGACCTCGCCGTCATCAAGATCGAGGGGGAGGAGGACTTCCCCTACCTCGAGTGGTACGACGACACCATCACGACCGGCCTGGACGTCTACACCGCCGGCTACCCCCTCGGTGACCCGGAGTTCACGCTCACGCGGGGCATCGTGTCGAAGGCCAGTGCCGACGGGGACACCGACTGGGCCTCGGTGGACTCGGTGATCGAGCACGACGCGACGATCAACCCCGGCAACTCCGGCGGCCCGCTGGTCACCGACGACGCGCAGGTGGTCGCGGTGAACTACGCGGCGGCGACGGACGCCAACCAGTACTTCGCCATCAGCTCGGAGGACGCCAGGCCGTTGCTGGAGCGCCTGCAGGCGCAGGAGAACGTGCATTCGATCGGCATCAACGGCCAGGCCGTCGGCGACGACGCGGGCCTGACCGGCGTGTGGGTGGCGGCGGTCGACTCGGGCTCCGCAGCGGCCGAGGCGGGTATCGAGCCCGGCGACATCGTCACCACCATGGAGGGGTTGACCCTGGGTGCTGACGGCACGATGTCGGACTTCTGCGACATCCTGCGGAGCCGCACGGCGTCAGACGTGCTCGCCGTGGAAGTGTTGCGCTTCGAGACCGAGGAGGTGCTCGCCGGGGAGCTGAACGGCGACCCCCTGGAGGCACGGTTCTCCTTCGCCGAGGAGCTCGGTGACGAGGCTGCCGACCCCGGCGAGGGCGGCGCTCCCGGCTACAGCGACTACGTGGTCATCAGCGACGACACGGACTCCATCTCGGTGGAGGTGCCCGTCGAGTGGTCCGACGTCGATGGCGCCCCCTTCACCCAAGACGGGGCCGAGTTCTTCGACGTGCGCGCGTCCAGCAACCTCGAGTCGTTCCAGACGTCCTGGAACACCCCCGGGGTCATCGTCACCGCGTCGCAGGACCTGGCCCAGTCCGGGGACGAGGTCGCGTTCCTCGACCGACTCTCCGCGGGCTTCGACCAGCCGTGCACCCACTCGGGGCGCTTCCCCTACGAGGACGCGCTCTACACCGGTCAGTACGACCTGTTCACCGAGTGCGGCGGCGTCGGCGCCACCTACGTCATCGTCGGGGCGGTGCCGGAGGACCGCAGCTCGGTGATCGGGGTGCAGATCCAGGTCAACGACGACCGTGACTTCGAGGCGCTCGACCGGGTGCTGGCGACCTTCATCCTCAACTGATTCCACCACCGTCCCGGGGTCGGGATGGGTGGCAGGCCGCTTGCGTTGAGGATCGGGGCCGTGTGGTGGCCCTGATCCCTCGACGGTCCCGTCACTCGGCGCGGCGCATCTCGATGTGGACGTGCGGGCCGGGGCCGGCGAGCTCGTCGATCTGGGAGTTGAAGCCGAACTGCATCGCGGTCAAGGCCACTGGGGTCTGGCCGGCGACGACGCGCTGGCCGGGCTCGACCAGGTTGCCGTTGACGTGGATCATCACCAGGCGCAGGTCGGGGCGGCCTTCGGGCACCACGGTCACGATGAGGTCGGGGCTGCGGCCGTAGAGCAGATAGGGGGTGACCGACACGACGGTGCCCGTGACCGGGCTGGTCAGCGGGGTGTTGTGGGGTACCGCGATGTCGACCGCCGAGGTCGGGTGCGTGCCCCGGCGGCGGTCGGCCAGGATGGCGTAGTCGGGACCGGGCGACGCCGGCAGCGGTGTGTACCGGGGCACGTTGCGGTTGGTGAACGGCGCTCCCTGGGGCTCGAACGGCACGGCGCTGTGCGAGGCCGCTTGGTGGTAGCCGACGACGGCCGCCTGGCCGCTCGGGGTGAGCAGCGGCACACCGGACGCGTGGGCGAACACCTGCGGCGCCGCGAACCTCTGTGCGCGACTGGGTGCGAGGTCGCTGCGGTCGGGCAGCGCCCAGGCGGCCGAGACCGCTGCCGCATCGGCCGCGCTCGCCGCCACCCCGAGCACCGTGGACATGGGGGCGAACGGCTGGGACGGGCCGATCAGCGAGAGCGTTGCCACCGCCGGACCCCCGGCCGCCACCAGGGCGAGGACCGCAATGGTGATCGCGACGAGCAGCAGGGCACACCGTTGACGAAGGCGCTCCCGCTGCGACAGGGAGGTCTCGGGCATACGGGGGGCACCTTTCTCGGCGCACGCAGGCGCTGGCGGCGGGCACGCATGGTCACGCCCCACCTCGGAGGAGGTGGCGCGTGGGCGCAGGCCAAAGAAGCGCTCCCCCACAAGGGGATCGGCCCGTCACACCTATATGCGGATCAACGATTCGGCACCACGGTAGGGCTCGGTTTGGGCTGGTGCACAGGAACATTTTCCCTCGCGCGAGGGCTGGCGGTCGGCTTCCATCGACGTGTCACATGCCTGTGGCACAGTCGGCCACGACACCCGACCGCCGACCCGGGAGACGTCGTGGACGAGCAGGCCCTGCGCATCCGTGAGCTCATCGTCGACTGCTGTGTGGTCTCGCAGCCGCTCGGCGCGCTGCTGCAGGCGCGGGCGCACCTGCTCGCGCTCGCCGAGGAGACCCAGGACCGCGAGGCGATCGACGCGGCGTGCGGGGCGGTCGAGGAGATCGACCGGGCGGTGGCGGCCCGCACGGCGGCGACGCCGCGGCGCCGAGTTTCCTAAGCCCCTCCCGACCCCGGGCGGAGGGCTCCCCAGCCCCGTCCGCAGCGCTCGCCCGTCGGCGCATCCGCCGGCGGGCCCTGTCCTGCTCGGTGCACGAAAAGGCGGGCAGCGGGCCCGAGACCGCTTGTGAAGGGAACGAGGCAGCGGTATTATATGAGCGTATAAGGCTCAGCTTCTATGAAGGAGAGAGCATCATGGCAGTGGTTCGATGGGACCCGTGGGGCGAGCTCGCGGCCTTGCAACGCGACGTCGGTGAGCTGTACCAGCGCACCGGCCCGGAGACCCGCCGGGTCGCCGGCGGTCTCGTACCACCGATCGACGCCTTCCGTACCGACGAGGGCCTGGTCGTGCGGGCGGAGCTGCCCGGCATGACCGGCGAGGACGTGGACGTGTCCGTGGACCAGGGCACGCTGACCATCAGCGGCGAACGCCGACTCGACGACGCCGTGGCCGAGGACCAGTGGGTGCGCCGCGAGCGGCCGATCGGCAGCTTCCAGCGCAGCTTCTCGCTGCCGGAGGGCACCGACGCCGCGAAGATCGCGGCGGCCTTCGACAACGGCATCCTCGAGCTGCGTATCCCGCACCCGCCGGAACGGCGCCCGCACCGCGTCCCGGTGGGCTCCGCCAACGGCGCCGAGCGCGCGGGAGAGACCGTCGACGTGCAGGAGGCCGGGACCTCGTCTTGATCGTGTGATCCCGGGTTCGCGTCAGGACCGGCGAGCGCGGCGATGTGCGCTCGCCGGTCCTCCGCGTGACCGCGTTGATCGCCGGCGCTTGCGGACGCGGTGACCGCCCTGGTCAGCCGAGACGTGCATCGCCCGAGCCTGCGAGAGCGATGCCCTGCTGTGCCGGGTGGGGCGGGGGCGCCGCGACCACCACGAGGGCTGACCGGCTACCGTGAGGCCCTCACCGAGGAGGGATCGTGGCCCAGCTCACGCACAGGGTGTGGATGGACCGGGCGTTGAGCCAGGCCAGGCAGGGCGCTGCAGCGGGCGACGTCCCGGTCGGGGCGCTGGTCGTGCGCGAGGGGCAGGTCATCGCCGAGGCGCACAACCGTCGAGAGCTCGACCAGGACCCGACCGCGCACGCGGAGATGCTCGCACTGCGTGAGGCCGCCGCCCGCCTCGGGTCGTGGCGACTGGACGGCTGCACGCTGTATGTCACCCTGGAGCCGTGCACGATGTGCGCGGGCGCCCTGGTCCTGGCCCGCCTCCCGGCGTTGGTCTTCGGCGCCACGGACCCGAAGGGGGGCGCGGTCGGGTCGCTGTACGACGTGGCCCGCGACGCCCGTCTCAACCACCGGGTGGAGGTGACCGCAGGCGTCCTGGCCGACGAGTGCGGTGCGGTCCTCACCAGGTTCTTCCGCGGCAAGCGCCCCGGGCGCCAGCCGGCCAGGGAGGCCTGAGGGCCGCCGACATAGCTCAAGACCCAACCGCCTACGCCGCACAGCTCACGCTGGCGCCTGGAGGTCTCATGCGTCCGCGACGACTTGGCCGTTGTCCTGCCACTCAGCCGGGGTTGCACCCGGCCCAAATTGCAGATATTCTGCAACTGCTGCCACGTCCGGAGGTCTTGACATGAACTCCCCCACCTTGGGCTTCTCCCTCGGCGCAGAAGATCAGGAGCGGATCCAGCGTCTCGCTTCACGGTATGCCCACGGAAACCGAAGCGCTTGGCTCCGCCAAGCGATCGACCTCTTCGAGGAGCGGGCGCTGTTCGACACTCTGGCACGCCTGCAGGCGCAGGGCGATCGCCGCACCGCGGCACGCGGTCTCGACCGCGGGGCGCTCCAGGACCTGCTGGCGGCCACTGCACAGCAGCCCAACACGCAACATGGCGAACGTGTGTCCGCAATGCTGGACGCTGCCAACATCTCGCCCGCTCTTCTTCCAGCTGACCGGAGTGAGGTCGACGTATTCCTCAAGTCGACTGATCACGAACGGGAGACTCAGCCAGCCGACCGCTGACATATGCAGGTCGTGTTCGATGCCCAATTGCTGATCGCCGCGACCGCCTACGCCGGCGCAAGTTGGCTCGACTGGCCCGACGTGCCGCCGGTCACGAACAACCCCGAGCAGGACTGCCTGGCCCTTGTTGCCTCGGCGCCTCGGTACGGCGACGTCTCGCTCATACTGAGCCGGGGACTGCTTACCCAGGTTCAGGCGGCCTTAGCCGATGACGTTGGCCTGCTGCAGCGAGACATCGATGACTACATCATGGCCGTGCTGACACTGGCGAACGCGAGCGGTGGCGGCGTCGAGGACGACCCGCCGGATTCAGGAACAGGGCATGCGCCGCATGTCGCAGTACCCCTTGAACTTGCGCGCAGGGGACGACTGCTGGTCGCCGAGCACCGCGATGTGGGAGACCTCGGTCCGTTCTGGGGGCCAGAACAGGTACCAATTCTGACGGCCCGCGACTTCAGCGGGCGAGTTGACGCCGCCCGTCGAGCCACCTGACCGTGCTGTTGTGCGCACAGCCCCGTGGCGGTGCGCCCGCACCATCACCGACCGGTGGTTGGCGAGCAGTTCTTCGAAGATCGGGCCCGGGTGGCTGAGCTGCGTCGGATCGAGCCGCGTGGAGGATCCTCAGGATGTCGATCCGGCCGGGCTGCAGCCGGTAGAAGACGACGTCGGGGAACCCGCGGACGACGGCGCGTCGGACGTCCTCGTAGCCGGCGACGGGTGGCGCGCTGCGAGGGAAGGCCTCCAGGCGGGCGAACAGTTCGTCCAGGGACTGGGCGAAGCGCCTGATGAGCCCTGCCTCGGCTGCGTCGTCATACTCGCGAGTCGCGCGTAGATCGGCTCCCGCCGCCGGCCCGAGGGCCAGAACCATCACCCTGGCCAGATGTCAGCCCGGACCTCGTCCCACGACCGACCGGCGTCCGGTTCCCGCTCCAACTCGGCGAGTGCCTCGTCCAGCAAGCGACGCTCCTCGTCGGTCGGCTCGTACACCGGCTCGCCGAAGTAGCGGCGCAGCGCGTCCTGGAACACCAAGAGTTCTAAGTTACAGTTACGACCCAACCGAAAGGGAGAGCTTGGTGGCATCGCAGTTGCGTCGCCGGTGGTCCGCTCGCTTCGAGGGGATGAGTCGCCGGGACCGGCGGGGGTGCG
>JBBDQS010000058.1 GCA_040905805.1 Egibacteraceae bacterium
GACGTCGAGGTCGAGCTCCACTCGGCCTCCTACGACGAGGACGGCGCACTGCTGGTACGACCGTGGCCTGGCGGCGGCCTACGCACGGTGAACGCGGCTCCTGGCCACCAACCGCATAGTGACAGACGTGACGCAGCAAGGTATTGTTGAACTGTCACTTTCAGGAGGTGTCATGTCCGGTCTCTACGTGACCATCCACACTGAGCCCCCGCCCGCGTCGGGCGGTTCCACGTTCCGTATCGACGAGCGATTTGACGACGTCGTCGAGCAGCTGCTGCCCAACACCGACGTGCCCGAACCTGCGTGGTTGGACCAGGCGCGCCGCAACGCCGAGCTTCGCACGCAGCTCATCCAGGCCCATGGTGGGTTGACCGCCGAGCAGGTCGCTGACACAACCGGCTCCAAGGCCGCCAACCGCCGGCAGGCCGCCCACCGGCTGGCGAAGGACGGCAAGCTGTTCGCGGTGGACTGGCACGGCGCGCTGGTGTATCCGGCGTTCCAGTTCGACCCGTACACCGGACAGGTTCGCCCGCAGATCGCCGAGGTCCTTGCCGCGCTGCCCGACGGCCTGCATGGCTGGGAACTCGCGCTGTGGTTCGACGACGCGGTGTACGACCCGAACACCCGCGACTACACGGTGCCGCTGGAGGTCATCGACGACATGACGCAGCTGCTGCGCCTGGCTGAGGCAACCGCAGCCCAGTGGCGCGCGACCGGCGGCACGTGAGGATCCTTGACTGGCCCGCGGGCCGCACGTTCACCCGTGCCCACCCGCACATGTTCGGATCGACCGAGTTCGACTCGCGACCAGCCGGCGACGCCGACACGCGGTTCTCCCCACTGGAAGTCGCGGGCCAGCTCGTCCCGGCCCTCTACGGCGGTGTCGACGATCGAACCGCCAGCGCCGAGACGATCTTCCACCTGCTCCCAGCCGGCAACCGGCCACGCCGGATCCGCCGCAGTGCCGACGCGACATGGCAGTGGTCCACCGTCCACCCGGCCCGTGATCTGCGCCTGGCCGCGCTCGACGCGACCTACCAGGATGCGGCGGCGCTGGTCGACGGGGCTGCACCGACCTACCCCGACACGCGCGACGGGGCCGCACGGCTGCTGGCCGACCAACCCGACATCGACGGGCTGGTGTGGGCATCTCGGCAGATGCACGACCAACCATCGACGGTGACCGTCGACCTCGCCTCCACCGACGTGAGCCTCGTGCTGTTCGCACCGACGACCAGCCGCACCGGTGGCGTGCACCGCCACGAGCTCGACTCGACCGACCCGGCGGTGCTGTTCGTCAGCGTCACCGGCCTGGCACGGCTGCTACGAGTCGGCACCGAGCTGGACGTGACCGTCGTCGTCTCCTGAAACGCGACGACCTGGCCGACGGCAGCCGTGCCTGCACCGTTGCCGATGAGTGAGCGATAGTGCTCATCTCACCAGCACCCCGTCTCGGGGTTGTTCGGCAGCCTTGTGGCTGCGTCCCTTCCGCGCTTCATGGCCACCAGCCGAGCCAGGCTCGGTCTTATGGCCGGTCCCGGTGCTCGACCACCACCGCAGCTCGTCGACGGCCCGGCCTTGTGGACGATGGGGACACCGCGTAGAGTAGACCTTGTAGACGCAGGGTCGCGTGCTCGCGACAGGAGGGTGATCTGGGTGAGCTCGGCAGGGATGCGTGCGGTGCTTGAGAAGCTGGCGGGCCGCGCCGAGGCGGACGAGGAGTTCGCTGACGCGCTCGCGTTCCTCGCCAAGACCCACCTCGACGCCGAAGACGACCCGTTCGCGTCACCGGCCGGGGAGGTCCTCACCGTCGCTCGGCGCATGAACGCCAGCCGGCTCGACGCACGACGCCACGCGCTCGTGGAGGGCTGCCTGACCACGTCGGGGATCGTCGACCTGGTCCCGACGATGACCGACCGTCGAGCGGTCGACCGTCGACGTCACCGCGGCACCCTGCTCGGGATCAAGGTCGGCAACACGACCTACCACCCCGACTGGCAGTTCGACCGGCGGGCCGGCGAGACCCGCAACGGCCTGCCACAGATCCTCGCCGCCCTGCGGGACGTCACCGCCGACGCGATGGCCGCCCACCAGCTCATGGTGACCCCGCAGGGCCGTGCAGACGGTGCCAGCATCGCCGAGGTGTTCGCCGACGGCGACGGCGACATCGACAACGCCCTCACCCTGATCCGCCTCGTCGGAGACCAGTCCTGATCGAGTTCCCCCGGGCGCGGCCCCGCGGGCTGCGCCGCACGCGAGCTGACGGTCCCTGGTGGCGCTTCGAGGCAATGGAGCACGACACCTGGACCTGGTCGGGCTTCCTCACACCACGCCACCGCTTCGATCCGCCGTCGGGCCGGTTCCGGGTGCGCTACGCCGCCAACCGTGTCGACGCCGCCGCGCTGGAGCGGTTCCCCGCCCGCACCATCACCGACGCCGACGGCGACATCCAGCTCGTATGCCTCCTCGGGAGCCCCGCCGCTCTGCACCTGACCCGCCAGGGCAACCTCGACGCGCTCACCCTCGACGATCGCGTCTCCACCGGCCGCCTCGACGACACTGACCACGGCCCGCTGCTCGCCACCTCCCAAGCGCTGTCCGACGCCGTGTACGACTGGTGGGAGACCGCACCACCGCCGCTGGTGTACCGGACCCGCTCGATGCCCTCCGCACGCAGCATCGCGTTCACCGCCACCACCGCCTGGGACGCGATGACCAGCCGGCCACTGCGCCAGGCGAGCTCCCTGCTCACCCACCTCGTCATCCAGCGCGACTTCACCGTCCCCGAGACCTGGCTGCGCTGACCGCTACTGCGCCCCGCACCTGGACGACATCGCCCGCGGCCGCGCCGACCTGGCGATCGACCACTTCCACCGCGACTACTCCTCCTGGCGTGGCAAGGCGATCGAACCGGTCGTGTCCGTCACGATCAGGTCGGCCTGCTGCGCGGTCATGCAGCGAGTGTAGGCCCCACCGAGCGATCCGGGGACACGCTGCGCCGCCTCGATGATCCGCTGCGGTCCCCTCGTAAAACGGCAGGGTTCCCGGGCCGGACAATGGTAGGCTAGCGGTTGGTAAAGTGGCGGGGCTGCGCAGGAGGTGCGAAGTGGTCTACTACCGGCCTCGGGTGCTCGATCTGTTGCTCGACGAGCGCATGGCGACCTTCGCCGCAGTCCTGATCGAAGGCCCGAAGGCTTGCGGCAAGACGGAGACCGCATCGCAACGGGCCCGGTCCGCGGTCCGACTGGACGTGGACGAAGACGCCCGCCGAGCGGCACAGATCGACCCGCGGCTGATCCTCGACGGCGATCGCCCCAGGCTCATCGACGAGTGGCAGCTGTTTCCTCGGATCTGGGACCACGTCCGTCGCGCCGCCGACGCCAGCGACGCGGCCGGCCAGTTCCTCCTCACCGGATCGTCCTCGCCCACCGACGCCGTGCGGCGGCACTCCGGTGCCGGACGCGTCGCGACGTTGCGGATGCGTCCGATGACCCTGCATGAGGTAGGCGCGTCCTCGGACGAGGTGTCGTTGGCCGCGCTGTTCGACGGGAACGACCCGACAGCGTCGAGCGGCAGCGCCGAGCTGGGCGACGTCCTTGCGCTGCTCGTCACCGGCGGTTGGCCGCAGCAACTGCAACGACAGGATCCGCGGTTCGTCGTCGACTACCTCGACCAAACCGTCCACGTCGACATCAACGCGGTCGGACGGACCGAGGATGCGCCGGTGCAGCGACGCCGCGATCCGACCAAGATCCACTCCTGCATCCGATCGCTGGCGCGCAACACCTCGACCGCCGCTGGCGTCCGGACCCTCGCCGCCGACACCGGCCTGTCCCGCGACGCGGTCACCGAGTACCTCACCGCCCTCGAGCGACTGATGATCGTGGAGGACCAGCCGGCGTTCAATGTGCACCTGCGGTCCTCGCGCAACCTTCGCACGACGCCGCACCGCCACTTCGTCGACCCTTCCATCGCGGCCGCCGCTCTCCGCGTCGATGCCGCCGGACTGCTGGCCGATCTCAACTCCGCTGGGCTGCTGTTCGAATCGCTCGTGGTGCGCGACCTGCGCGTCCTCTCCCAACCGATGGATGCCTCCGTCATGTATTTCCACACCGACGCCCACGAGATAGACATCGTCGTGCAGCGCCCCGACGGCGCCTGGGGGGCGGTCGAGGTCAAGCTCGGTGGGGACGGCCTCATCGAAGAGGGCGCGGCTTCCTTGCGGGCCGCGGTCGGGTCGATCGATCTCGACAAGGCCGGACGCCCACGATTCATGGCTATCGTCACGGCGACGGGTCGCTACGCCTACCGCCGGCCCGATGGCGTCTGCGTCGTGCCGTTGACGACCCTCACCCCCTGACGACCCTCCGGCACTGGCCCGCTCGCGCTGGCATCACCGTCGACCCGGTCTGCGACCAGGCTGGCCGCTTCGAGGAACGCGCGTGCGCGTGCCAACCGTCCCGCCCCTCCGGAGTCAGTGAAGGCCAGCCGTGCCGAGGTCCCGTGGACTAAAACCGTCATTGCTGTAACATACAAGAATGACTGTTGTTGATCTGCCGAAGGGGCGGGGATGGAGTTCTGGGGGCGAGCAGGCGAGCTGCGCCGGCTGCGGGCCGAGCTCGACCGTGTCCGGCAGGACGCGACCGGTCGGCTGCTGGCGATCCGTGGACGCCGCCAGGTCGGCAAATCCCGGCTGCTAACCGAGATGGTCGAGCAGTCCGGCGTTCCCTACCTGTACACGACCGCCGCGAAGCACGCCCCCACCGGTCGCCAGCTCGAGCAGGTCATGACCGATCTGCGTGCCGCACGGCATCCACTGCCGGCCCTGGGCAACGCCTTCGCCGCCCAGGCGACCACCTGGGCCGACCTGCTGGCCCGGCTCCCGCTGGCCTTCGACGCACAGCCGGCCATCGTCATCCTCGACGAGTTCCCCTGGGCCGTGGAGTCCGATGCCAGCCTCGATGGGGTTCTACAAAGCGCCTGGGACCGCAGCCTCGAACGGCTGCCCGTCCTGTTCGTCCTCGTGGGGTCGGATGTCGCCATGATGGAACGGCTCACCCAGCACGACCAGCCGCTGTACGGCCGTGCCCACGAGATGGTCCTCAACGCCCTGACACCCACCGACGTCGCCCACGCCGTGGGCCACGACCGCCACCCCGTCGATCTGCTCGACACCTACCTGGCCACCGGCGGCTACCCGCGGCTATTGGTCGAAGCCCGCCGATACGACACCACGACCGACTTCGTCCGTGCGCAGCTGAGCGACGACCAGTCACCCCTGTCGATCACCGGCCAGCGGATGCTCGACGCCGAGTTCCGGGGCGCGCAACAACCACGGGCAGTCCTCGAGGCCATCGGCGCGGCCGAGGTCGGCCACGCGACCTTCTCCTCGACCGTGGGCAACCTCGGCGGAGACGACGCCGCGAAGACGGCCGTCACCCGTGCCCTGGACACGCTGGTCGACGCCAAGAAGGTCATCACCATCGACCGGCCCACCGGCGCCCACCCCAAGACCAAGACCCGCCGGTACCGGATCACCGACCCCTACCTGCGGTTCTGGTTCCGCTACTGCGCCCCGCACCTGGACGACATCGCCCGCGGCCGCGCCGACCTGGCGATCGACCACTTCCACCGCGACTACTCCTCCTGGCGTGGCAAGGCGATCGAACCGGTCGTGCACCACGCCCTCACGAGGCTTGCCGCCACCGACGAGCGGTTCGCCACCGTCACCCACGTCGGCGCGTGGTGGGACCGCACCGGCGACCGGGAGTACGACATCGCGGCTGCCGACCGTCACGGCACCACCGACTGGCTCGGCACCATCACGTGGCGCCCCAACCGGCCGGTCGACCGACGCGAGATCCTTGCGCTGGCCGAAGGCCGCAGGGCCGTCTCGAACGCCGCGGGTGCCCGACTCCTCGCGGTGTGCCCTGCCGGCGCCCAAGGCGGGGCAGAGGCGGACGCGGTCCTCGACGCAGCCGACATCATCCACGCCTGGTCTGGGTCTCACGACCTCAGCTAGCCGGATCCGCATCCGACGCCCCGGCGAAGCAGGTCCGTCGTGATCCCCGAACCCGGCAGCAACGTCCAGGCTCTTTTCGTCGAGGATCCCGGTGACGGTGAGAACGTCGCCCCGGCCAGCGCCGCGGCGACCCCCGCGTCCTGTCGGCGTCAGAGGCCGTCACAGCCGAGCGCGACCGCAACAGCGGTGCAGGTGTCGTCGAGCGCGGCCCCGTCCACGAGGCCGAGCCGGCGCGTCAGCCGCCGCTGCGCGACGGTGTGGATCCCGTCGCAGTTGACGACGGACGGCTCGACGATGCCCGACTTTGGACCGATGGGGACCTCGACGGCGAGTCCGCGCGCCTGCGTGGTGATCTCAGCGACCGTGACATTCGCGCGCACGTCGAGCACCTCGTCTCGGGTCAGCACCACCACGGGACGCGGCTTTTGGCCGACCTCGGCGAGCCAGACCTCACCGCGCCTCACGGTTCGCCCCAGGCCTCCGCGTCGTCCCACGCCTGGTCTTCGGCCTCGGGCCGGGACCGGTAGGCGTGCCGGTCGAGCTCAGAGCGGCGACGCCACACTGCCCGGCGGAGCCCTTCCCGGGCGGCCTCGGACACGTTGATGCCGAGCTCGCGTGCTTCTGCGGCGAGCTTGTCGTCGATGACCACCGAGGTGCGCATACCTGGAATATAGCAGGTGACGACATACTTCTTCGATGCGCTTCACGTGACTGGGACCGTCAGGTGGGGCCCACCAGCACGACCGCGTTGGAGGGATCAGGCGAGTGCTCGGCGCAGGGCGTCTGCGACCCCTTCGTCGTCATCGCACCACGACGCCAACTCGCGACTCGCCTGGGTGAAGGACTCCAACACGGCCGGAGGGATCTGCCCCCCTTGTTCGATGGCCGCCCGCTCCTGCCCGACGTCGTCTCCCGGGCCTTCCGACGTCAGGTGGATCGCCTGGCGCTGCCCTGTGCCAGCCTCAACTCGATCCGCCACGTCCACGCGACGCTGCTGCTCCATGCCGGCCTGCCGGTGCAAGCTGTTGCGATGCCCGATGGGGATCGTCCCTGGCGGTCACGGCGGCGCAAGGCGATCCAGGAGGGCGCGAGGTGTGAGGACATCAAGGTCCGGGAGGTCGAGGGTGGTCAGATCGGCGTCGCCCGAGATCAGCGCCTCGACGTCTGCAGCCCGCGCGAGCGCGACGAGGTAGTCATCGTC
>JBBDQS010000059.1 GCA_040905805.1 Egibacteraceae bacterium
CGAGACGCTCGAGTGCCTCGGCGTATCGAGGCAGCTCCCCGTCGAGCACCTCGTCGAGCACCTCGTCCAGCAGCTCGCGTCGGCTCGTCCGTTCGACGTACTCGCGCACCGCCTGGCGTGCCACCTCTTGCATGGAGCGACCCTCCCGCGCTGCGCGGCGCCGGAGTGCTTCGACTTCCTGATCGTCCAGCCGCAAGGTCATGGCCATACGCAGATGGTATCACGACTGATACCAGCGTCATGCCCGCTCGCGGCGGAAGCAGGGGCGACGCGACGACACGCGTCTTGCGGGTAGCCGACCGTACCTCCAGGGCCGCTCGCTGGCCGACCTGGTCCAGGACGGAGCCTCCGGAGTCGGAGCGCGCCCGCACGCTCGGGACAGACATCGCGGCGGCGTTGGCGTACACCCACGAGCGCGGCGTGGCCACCGTGGCCTCAAGCCCGGCAGCGCGCTCCTCGACGGGCAGGGCCGGCACTCGAAGCCGGGCTTGTGGGAAAGTTACCTGGAGCGTAATATTGGAGCGAGTCAAGATGGACAGACTCACACGGATGTTACCATGCAGGTGCAGCTCATGACCCAGACGATGCGGACGCTCTACCAGCTGGCTGAACCACAAGCAGGCTACTTCACGACCGCACAGGCCGTCGGCGCGGGCGTGTCACGCCGTGTCCTGTCGGGCCGTGCCCGCCGCGGGGACATCGAGCGGGTGCGCTACGGCATCTACCGGCTGCGGGACTTCCCCACCCACCCGTTCGAGGACGTCGCCGCCGCCTGCCTGTGGGCGGGACCGGCCAGCGCCGCGAGCCACGAGACCGCCCTGGCTGTCCACGGCGTCTCCGACGCGATGCCCGCCAGCATCCACCTGACCGTTGCTCGGCCCTTCCGTGGCAGCCAAACCGGCGTGGTCGTCCATCATGCGCCCCTGCCCGACGAGGACCGCGAGACGCGCGACGGCGTTCCCGTGACCACGATCGCCCGCACCTTGCAGGACGTCGCCACCTCCAGTGACCCCGCACTGGTGCAGCAGGCGGTCGAGCAGGCGATCGCACAAGGCGCCTTGAACCGCCGCCAGCTGCGCAAGATCGTCCGTGACACTCCCGAGCTCGCGCCGCTGGTCGTCGGTGCGCTGGTGGACGAGTAGATGAGCGCGCGCCAGCGCTACCGGACGCCGGCGGCGTTCCGCGCTGCCCTGGAGCAACGGCTGCGAGCTGAGGCGCAAGCGTCGGCGCTGCCGCTCAGCCGCCTCCGCAAGGAAGCCGCCTTCAACCGCCTGCTCGCCAGGCTGCGCCACGCCGCCCCCGACACCTGGGCGCTCAAGGGCGGGCTCGCGCTGATCGCCAGGGTCGGCATCCAGCTGCGCGGCACCAAGGACGCCGACGCCAACTGGCGCGCGACCCGCCAGGAGCTGGAGGAGACGCTGTCGGCGGTCACCGACCTCGACCTGGACGACTGGTTCACCTGTGAGATTGGCGACGGGCGCCCGCTGGTGGGCGAGGGTGAGGAGGGGGCGCTGCGCTACCCCGTGATCATCAAACTCGACGGGCGCATCTTCGAGCAGCTCAGCCTGGACGTGAATGTCGTCGGGCCGCAGGATCCACGGCCTCTCGAGTTGGTAAGGGTTCAGCGCAACCCCTTCGAGTTCGTCAGCGAGCCGCACGTGGAGATCCGCATGGTGACGCCAGCGCAGCAGCTGGCGGAGAAGCTTCATGCCTACACACGCCTGTACGAGGACGAGTCCAGCAGCCGCGCGAAGGACCTCTTCGACATGTTGGTGATCGCAAGCCAGGTGCAGCTGCCCAGCGGCCCCACGCTCACCGCTGCGGTCCGGCAGACCTTCCAGATTCGCGCCACTGACTGGCCACCCACGCTGTTGGAGCCTCCGCCGGACTGGGCCGAGCCCTGGAAGGCGTTCATCACCGACTATCCGCTGCAATGGGGCGACCTGCGCGACGCTTTCGTTGCGGTGCAGCGGTTCTGGAGTCCTATCCTGACCGGAGTCGCTGCCGACGCAGGCGCCTCCTGGCAGCCGCATGCATGGCAGTGGGCGTGACGCCCTTGACCGGCTCGTAGGCCCCATGACCTTCAGGCCACCGAAGCAGCGGGTCGGATGGGACTTCCCACTCGACGTCACGCTCCGGTCCCGTGTTTCCGCAGGCGCGTCGAGGTGTGGGCTGAGCGCTGGAGCCGCGGGCATGTCGAAGCGCACCAGCGGGCAGGGAGCTGTCCGCGACCTCCACGAGCAACGCGACGTCCTCGGGGCGTGGATGGCCGAGAAGGAACCCGTCGTCACGAGGCCATGCCAGCACGAGATCTGGCTCCGGTTCGGAGTAGGAGCCGATGAGAACCGGGTTCTGCACCCGCACCACGACATCGGGACCGGCGAGCTGGACGAACATCCTGTTGAGCCGGTCCACGAGAGCGGCGTGCACCGGACCGCTCGGCGACATCCGGACAATCTCCCCGTCGAGCAGCTCCACACGGTCATCCTCGCCGAGAACCCCCGCCAAGCCCATCCGCTCGTACTCGCCGACGGTGAACCGCCGTCGCGGCACCTCGATCCGGGAGATCCCGGATTACGCGCTCATACCACGATCCTAACGCTGCGGTCCAGCCAGCAGCTCCTCGCCGATCCGCCACCATGTGCACGAAGGGGCTACAGACCGGCCCGGTCAGAGACGGGTGACGAGGTTGCGACGCTGCACGTCGGTCGCGGCGCGCTCCACGGCGGCGACGTGCTCGCGAGCCACCCGGTAGGCCCGGCCGCGCTCCTCGGCTCAGCAGCCCGCCCGCTCGGCGACGTCCCGCAGGCGGGTGTCGCGGCCAGTCGACGGTGAACGGGGCGAACGCTCGCCGACAGTGCCCGCGTCGAGCCTGGTTGTGATCGGGACGCCTTCGACTCTAGGCTGCGGCGCCCGAGACGCCCTTTCCGGCGTTTGATGTTGCCGAATGATGGCTTTTCGACCCGCCATGGTTGGTCGGCGGTGTCTCGCGCGTCACCATTGGCCCGTGGATGTTGCCGCCATGGCCCCGATAGGCGACCTTACCATACTGTCGGTAAAGTTGGGGTAGACAGGGGTCGACGACACCTCCATGATGGATCTCCGATGCCAGTTCTAGAGTCTTCCCCCCAAGAAGAGCACCGCGGATCCTCGGCTGGCGCACCGGCCGATGTCGTCATCGTGCCCGGAGGGACCGGGGCCGTCCACTACCTGCAGATCAAGAACAGGAAGCCAAGGGGCCCGCTTCCTCGTCTGCGCTGGTGGATGGCCCGATGGCTCTACCCAGATGCCGCACCCGGGGTGAAGGAAGCCGCTGCTCAGATCGTGGCTGTTCAACGCCTGATTGAAGACTCATGGGACTCCGTCCTCGTAGCGGCACGGCTGGCCACCGACGACGGCGCTAGGGAAGGGTTGGACGATGTCCTCGCGGCACTCGGGCTCGATCGAGCTGAGTTAGAGGCCGAACTGAAGGAGGACATCGAGTTCGGGCAGGCCTGAAGGGTTCGATGTGGTACGTGTCGCCCTTACAGCGTTCGCCGTCGATGACCTCCGCAACCTCGATCCAGACATTCGGCGACGGGCCGCCAAGAAACTCCTCCACTTGTCCAAGAGCGGCGACGTGGGGCAGCCGCTTGGGCGGGCGCTTGTGGGCTGGCGCAAGGTAGTGCTCGGGAACCGCGATTGGCGGATCATCTATCGGATGTCTGAAGACGGCTCTGAGGCGACGGTATGGGCCGTCCTCTCCCGGGGCGACGATCAGTGCTATAGGGAGACGCAAGAGCGCATCAGAGAAATGGGGGATGATCACCCCGTGGTGATACCTTTGACAGCGGCAGTGGACGCCTTACGGAGTGCCCGACGGGAACTGGACCTGTGACCTGTGGACGCCTCGGGCGAGTGGCGGGCTACTCGTCTTGCGTCCTTCCACCTCCTCGACCTTGATCCACTCGGCGTCAGGGTTCCATCGGTTGATCGAGCAGCGACGCCGCCACCGTGACGCGAAGCCGTCCGGCCACCTCTGCGCCGCAGCCCACTCGTCGCGGGCGTCAGGCGACGCCTGGTACGCCTGGTAGACGTCGTCGGCCGGCCACTCCGCCGGGCGCTCCACCCGATGGTGGGATTCGAGGGGGTCTGCCGCCTCCGCCTACCACCGAGAGAAGCGGTCCGTCGGGTCGCCCGGGCGGGCACGGGGGAGTCGCCTGCGATCGGCCCGCCAGGGCAATCTGGCGGCGAACGGCCAGGGGCGTCGGTGGGTGCGCGTCGCCAGTCGTGGTGGGCTTGGGTTGCTCACTCGAGTCGCTGCACCAGGAGTTGTTCCGGGCTGCGGGTTCCTGGACGGCGGTCTCCCGGCGCGACGGGCCCGCCATCATCACCGCCTCGGCCGGCGTCCAAGACTTGACGAGCACGTGCGAGCTCGCTGGGGTCGAAGGGCGGCGGGTTGTCGATGATGGCGCGCTGGCGGGCGTCGAGTTCAATGAGTTCGTGTGTGTCGAGGTGGCGGAGACGGCGGGCGAGGTAGCAGTCGGCCTGCAGGCATGCCTAGTCCCAGGCGGCGCGGGCGTCGTGGCGGGACGCGGCCGGTCGTGGGCCGAGCATGAGGGTGTAGGCGGGGACCTCGTAGCGTTCGCAGCTCGACGAGACACCCGTGCCAGGCAGCCTGGTCCAGCGCCCGAAAACCGGCGCGGGCCCGCTCACTCCCGGCCTCACGCATGCCGCCCCGCCGAAACGACTCCTCACCACCCGGCGAATCAACTCACCCGACTCACATCGGTGTATCTCGGATCAACCCTGGGTGTCTGGGTGGAAATGCCGCGCGCTTCAGGGCACGCGGTTCTATCGCTTGTCGTAGTTGTACACGCCTTTGACCTCACGATTGAGGTAGCTGCCCTTCGAGGGAGCGACAAGGAGTTCTTCGTAGATCTGGGCTGGCACGTCCAAGTACACGTACAACGAACCATCCTTAAAGATGACATGCAGCTCCATGTTGTCGTTGTCGTATCCGACTTGTTCGAGATTGGACGAGTCCACGTAGGTCATGTCAGGCATTGTTGGCTCCTTGTTCATCGTCCCCGGGAAGGGCAACGCCGGTCTGCGCTCTCCAGTTCGAAAGCGCGACCTTATAGTGCTCGGTGGCGGGCCGCGGCAGTTCGATCCAGCCGAGGGCAAGATCGGGATCGGATCCAACGACCTTGTTCCTCGCAACCGGGACTCGAACCCGTGATGGGATAGGCATGGCCTCGCCAACCACGAGCGCCTCTCCGGTCCTCAGCGATGGCAACAGAGCAGCCAGGTTCGCCAGGTCATCCGGCATTGTGGCGGTGACTCTCGAGCGGTCGGCCTGGTTTGTCAGGCGCAAGGCGATCATCGTGCCGCACTGACTGATCGCGGTGCTGTCGAGTTCCGTCGGGCGCTGAGTCACGAGCATCAGACCAACCCCGTACTTGCGACCCTCCTTGGCAACCGTAGCGACCGTCCGCTGCGCATGGCTCTCCCCGCTGTCCGGCAAGAACAGGTGTGCCTCCTCCAGCACCACGAGTAGCGGTTGTGCGAGGCCGCCTACTGGCAATCCGGCGGCCCAGAACAGCGCGTCGTAGACGATCCTCAGAACGGTGCCCGCCACAAGCGACAAGACATCAGCGGGTGCACGCGACAGATCGATCACCGTGATGGGGCGGTCGTGCCCCACCCAGCTTGCAACAAGTTCGTCAAGGTCTTCCTCGATCTGGCCATCCAACGCCGGAGTGAAGTCAAGCCCGGGAGAAAAGAGGAACTTATAGCGCGAATCGCGGAGACGGTTCCGCATCAACGCGAGACCGCGTGCAAGTCCACGACGCGGCCCCTGGAAGGGCGATCCGCCAGCGAGCGCTTGGTGTGGGTTGACATTCGCAATCAATGCCTCAGGGTCACCGACGGTCTGCGGGGGCGCCACCTGGGTCTTGGCATTGTCGAGATAGGTCCGGTTCTCGTAGTCGTCGAGGTCGAACCAGAGCTTCTTCGCGCTGAAGGGGATGGGCGAATCCGCGGAGATCGCCTCAACAGGCGGTGGTGTTGGAAGCTGTTTGGCCGCAGCTCGCTTGAGCGTCAGGACCTCTTCACGAACGGCGGCGTCCTGGCCGGTGTTGAGATCGCCGAGGGTGGCCCGCATCAGCTCGTCGAACGGAAGCGCCCAGAACGGGACGTAGAGCGGCGATTGATCTGGATTCTCCGGCCTGATACTGAAGACCCTGCCGCTCTCGCCGACCGCATTCGCGTACTCGCCATGGGGGTCGAGCACGACTACGCGAGCTGCACCAAACCCCTGCGTCGCGATGGACTCGAGCAGCACCCCGACAAGGTTGGACTTTCCGGCTCCGGATGAACCGACAACGATGGAGTGCCTGGTGACCAGTTTGGCCAAGTCGAGCCGAGCGTCGATGCCAGAGCCAGATGCGATCGTTCCGATGACGAGGGGCACTCGGATCTCCGGGCTTCGGTAGATCTGATCCAGTTCGTCGTTGGTGACGAGATGCACCTCATCACCAAACGTTGGATGCTGGCTGACTCCGCGTTGGAACTCGCCACCCAGAGACTCCCCGAAGAGGGTAAGGGTGAGCCACCGGCCATCAATCTCTCCCTCTCCTTGGCCAACAATGGCGTGCGGCAATGCTGCCGCACCGACTTGGGTACAGACGCCGTAGAGATGCGAGTAGCCGAGAGGAACCCGTAGAAAGGCCCCAACCTGGCCGACCCGATAGGACTCACCACCGACCAACGCGAGTGAGGACAGGCCGGCGCGAAGGTGGACACTCACGGTGCTACCGCTGACGGACTGAACCTCCCCAACCAAGGTCGGCGGAATGGGGCCCATCACACGCCCACGGTCGGCGAGTCCATCGCCAGCAGGAACCTGCAGAACCAGTTGAAGTCTCCAACGCGCATCACACCTGTGATCGGTATGAAGCCGTCCTCCTGACGTGCATCGCTATCGAATGCGATATCGACGAATGACGCCGTGGGCCCGTCGATCGGACGCGGTAGCGCCCACTCGGCACGTACTCGTCTCACGATGCCTTCCCTCGGTCCAGCCACGATGAGGTTCATGCGATCCGCCGCCAGATCGCAGAGGTTGGGAACTTCACTGAGCTTCGGATGCACGAGGGCGATGGCATGATTCGCGGGATGGCTGTCTAGGGCAGCCACGATGGCAGCGTTGATGTGTTCGTCATTCCAGCTGTACCCACACGAAATTAGTAGGGCCCCTTCCTGGGACATGCTTCGGGCGAGCCGATCAAGCAACGCCAGATATGGCTGCTTTCTAGACTCGTCGTACTTGCGATGTGACGGCAGAATCATCTCACCGGAGCACGGTCCGGTCAGGCGGACAACTGAGCCTGCTCGCGACTCCCAGTTCACGGATCCGTGCACCTTCCAGAGGCGCACCCATTGATTGCCGGGCAGCCAGGCGTCACTCTCAAGTGCATCCGGACTGAAGTACGGCGCGTAGCTGCCCACGAAACCATCGAAGACAGGCACGCGCGCCAACTCCAGTGAACGCTCCACGAGGACGTCGTAGTTTGTGGTGAAGATCTCGACGGGATGTCTCCGCCGAGCGTGGCGGACCCAGACAGCGAAGTCGTCGTGCGGAAGGGAAGAAGGGATGTCCAACTCCGTCGGCGAGGTCATCTTGACGATTGCCGTCCGAATTGCGCCTTCAAAGGCCTCAAGCTGCTCGATGGTCAAACCGAAGACCAGCTCTCCTGCACCGGTGGCATCGATCTTGCGCCTGATTCGCCCAAGCATGTTCTCGATATGCGGCTCCAGATCCAGCGCTGTGCACTCCGCTTCGAGAGCGCCCCAAGCTGCCGCATGCTCCGCCGACAGCGCGGCAACGCCCTCCTTACACGTGGCCGTCATCGGCCCCAGTGCTGGAATCAGCGGAGTGTGGACTGGCTTGTCGCCGGGAGCGGCAGCAGGAGCGGTATTCGCCGCGCTCGAAGTGCCAGCGCCGAAGAGGAACAGCAGCCGCTTGTCGTGCGCTGCGAGATGATCTTGCAGGAGCTCGACAACTCGTTGAGGGTCATGCTTACCCACTCGCACCCCCCCTGCTTATCGTGCTTGTCTTGTCTCGTCAGCCTGCGTGCACGTCGGACCTGCTCCTACCATGTCGCGGGACTCACCCAACTTCGGGCCGATCCGACTGTGAAGACTCATCCGGGATCCACCGGAAAGGTTGGCGTGTGACGGGGTCGCCTCAACGGAAAGCGCCCTCTGACGCTGCAACAATACGGCGGCGTGCTCCTCGGCCAGCAGGGCCGCTAGTCGTGCTGCATAGATCCCAGTCGTCAGCAAAAGCGAGCTTTTGTTTTAACTACAACGCCGTAACGAATCGAGATTGTTGTCGGTTGTGGAATCCGGTGATGAACGGATTCGGGGCGCGCCACAGCGCGAGCAGTCGATCCTTTCCACGTTCGCCTCCCGGCCCGTCTGCGCACCCTGGGTGTAGAACGTGTGGCCGTTTGCCATCGCGGAAATGACCTGCTCGACGGTCCACCTCGTTTCGGCGCTGTGCGTGGTAGCCCCTGTTCCGACCTCCTTGATGGCGGCATGGTCATGGGCTCGCCAGGAGGGTTCCTGGATGGTGCACACGATTCGGTACCGCATGAGCCGCTGCTCCATATGAAGGTTGCGCGTTGCCTGCAATCGCCAACAGTGTCGGCTATGTGTCGAAGACGCAATACTGCATTTTGACTACGGCAACGCCTGCAGCGACCCCCCACGAGACGGCGAGACGGCCGCCGCGCCTCAGGGCGTCGGGGACATCGGCGCAGCGGCGTAGGCGATCTGCAGCGGGGCGCACCAGATGACGATGGAGGCGACCTGCTCGGGGGTGACCCCGTCGGGCAGCCGGTAGTTCTGGTCGCCCAGGGTGGCGGTGATCTCGCCGAGGTCGACGTACTCGGCCTCGAAGACCGCCGCCGACGTGGTCGGTTCGGGCTGCTCGCTCACCCACACGAACAGGTCGGGGCTGGCCACCGTCTGGAAGTCGGTGAAGCGCAACGCCAGCGACCCGTCGGGCATGCGGTACAGCGTCGCGGTGCCCGCACCGGAGCGCTCCACACCGGCGAACTGGCCCTCGGCCACCACCTCGGCGGCTTCCATGCCGTCAAGCGGCGGCTCCTCGTGCACGCTGTCGACCTGCTGCTCGACCGTCACCTCCCACGGTCCGGAGCCCTCGATGTCCAGCTCCAGGAACCCGGTGTCGATCGAGAACGCCTGCTCGGACGCCGGGCACGCGGTGTCCACGAGCGGCTCGTCGGCCGCGTCGACCTCGACCCGCAGGTCGCCTGACTCGCACGAGTAGATCACCCGCCACTGCAACGCGTCCTCGGGGATCGGGAATTCCGCCGAGTCCGACCCGTCGCCCGACAGGGTCAGGATCTGCTCCCAGCGCGGCGCCGAGCGCACCTCCGCGTCGGGGTCAGGGGTGGCCCGCTCGACCTCCTCGAACGGGTCGGCCAGCGGGTCGGCCGCAGGCTCGGAGCCGCCGCAGCCGGCCGCCACCAGCGCCAGCACCGCCAGGACCGTCACGAGGCGCAGCAGCCGGCTCACCGCTCACCCGCCCCGTCGGTCTGGGCGTACTCGACGACCTCGGCACCAACCTTGCGGCCGAGCTTCAGCGCCTCGACGTTGTCGGGCTCGTGGTGGATGCCGCCGTACAGCCGGGAGATCGACGCCTCCTCGGCGCGCTCACGGAACAGGTCGGCACGCTCGGGGAACAGGTAGGACATCACCATCTCCGCGGCGCCGGAGTACGCGCCGTGCCCGGACGGGTAGCCGGGGAAGATCGGCGTGTCCCGGTATGGCTCCCAGTCCGCGTCGATGCCAAGATCCCGGATCGCGTTCTCCGGTCGCGCGCCCCAGTAGGTGTACTTGGCGCCCCACGCCGCCACCCCGGCGTCGTCCATCGCCACGTTCAGCAACGCCACCGCACGCGCCGCGCGCGGCAGGCTCAAGCGCTGGTCGGCCAGGAACGCCAGCACCACCTCGTTCCAGATGCCCGGCGGCAGCGCGGTGCCCTCACCGCCCTCCCAGAACCTCGCGATGGCCTTCTGCTCCTCGGTCAGGTTCTGGTCGACCTCGTAGACCTCGAGCATGGCGTCGTAGAACTCCTGGGAGTCCGGCGCCGGCGGTGGGGGCGGGCGGAACTGGTCCCCGGACTCGAGCACCCACGTCTCCCACGTGCCCGCGAGCGGGCTGACCGGCACCTGCACCGATCCCGGCGGCTGACGCCACAAGCCGGGGGTGTCGGGACGCAGCTCCTGCCAGTTCGCTGCTCCCTCACGGGTGGCCACGTCCGGGTCAACCGCAACGTCGGACTGGGCACGCTCTAACACCAGCTGCCCGACGCGCCGGCCAAGCTCCAGGCCCGCCGCCACGTCGCTGGGGCGGGCGACCCCCGCCAGCACCCGCGAGCGGGCCGCCTGCTCCGCAGCCTCCTCCAGGCGCAGCGCCGGCTGCTCGGGGAACGCGAACGCCAGCACCGTCGACGCCGCCCCCGCGATCGCCGCGTGCGCCGACGGGTACGACGGGTCGGCCTCCGCCACCACCAGCGGCTCCACACCTTCGGGCGCCTCGCGGTCGTAGGTGTACTTCCAGTGGTAGGCCGCCACCACGGCATCGTGCATCACCACCGACACCAGCGCGTACGAGCGCGACGCCGCCACCGGGTCCTTCGTGCGGTTGGCCACGAAGTCGAGGGCCCGCTCGACCCACGGGGCCACGGCCGGCACCACGTCCCACCGCTCGACCAGCGCCTCGTCCTCGCTCGTGCGCCCCGCCACCGCGGCGCGCAGCTCGGCAAGGTCCTCCTCCGCCTCGGGCGATCCCGCCTCCGGCGGCGGCGGCACCGCCACCTCCGCCCCCGACGCCAGGATCCACGGCGCCCGATCCCCCGCATCAGGCTCCGGCGGCAGCGCCTCCGCCGACACCGCCGCCCCCGACCCGCAAGCCGACGCCACCAACGCCACCACCACCAGCAGCGCTACACGTCTGCGATGCGCGCCGATCTGGCCAATGAAGCGCACGGACCCGCTCAGCTTCCCTCGGCCGAAGGGGTGCTCGGTGGCGGGATTTGGGGGCCGACACGGATATCGGCGTTCATGCCCTGGCGGTGATGGGGTACTTCATCGGGGCCGTCCTGCATCACGCACAGCAGCGCATAGCGGCCGGCGCCCAAGTTCGCTGCGAACACGCCCCGCTGCCCAGGTTCTCGGTCAACGAGGGAATATATCGGGATCACCCCGTGCCTGCCGGCGTCCAGCCATTCCTGCACGCCTTGTGCCCAGTCGGGCAACGCGACCAGGGTCAATTCATGGTCGATGTCACCGTCGTTGTGGACCTCGAACACGACCCTGCCGGGATCGAGCACCGCCTTGTCGAGGGTCAGGTCGAACTCGTCCATGCTGATGTCCACGACCTGCGGCGTCACCGGCACACCGCCCCCAACCCCGAAAGTGCACCCAGCGACAAGCAGGCTAAGCGCCGAGGCAAGCCCTGCCCACCATGCCCCTAAGCAACCGCGCGGGCTCGACGTCCCGGGGCCGCCTTGCCGGCCATGGCGTTTTGGGTGCCGGGGCAGCATCCTGATCATCGATCCTTCCCACCGACAGGCGTCGCCGTGGGCGGAGTGGACGGGAGGTGGCGGCGCCACACGATGACGCCCACAAGCGCGACGGCGATGATGCCCACGGCTGCCGGCCACCCACCGATCCCACCGGTGCTGCCCTGGTCGGCGTCGATACCGTCCCAGCCAGGCTGGGTGATCAGGGTCGTGAACACGTTCTGCCCGCCGGTGCCCGGCGCGGGGTCGCGACTGTCCGGCCACGCCGCCAACGACGCATTCTTGTCGGGGATCAACGCCAACCGGGTGCCGAGATCGTACTGTCCCCGCGCCGAGGGCACCCCGTAGCGGGCACCGTTGTGACTGGTCGAGCGCAAGCTGGTCACCCGAACATTCGGCTCGAACGTCGCACCTTGATCGACAGACCGAGAGTAGTACACATGCTGGTAGACGTTGCTGTCGTCGTTGCGGCGATCAAAAAAGACCACCTCGACCCGACCGTCAGGCCCCACCCCAACCTGCGGCAACAGTTGGTGCCGACCGTTGCCGCGCCTGTCGTCGTTGACCCGCACCGGCCGTCCCCACGTCCCGCCCTGATCGTCTGACGCTGCTGCGAACACGTCCCAGTCGCCGTTGCGGCCATCGTGCCAGGCAACGTGCACACCACCGTCCCCGCCCGCGGCGACCGCCGGGGGCGCCATCGTGAAGATCAACATCACGCGCTCAGGCGGCACGACCCCATCGTCGACCACCACCGGCTCCTCGAACGTCTCGCCCCGATTCGTGGACACCCCGTGCATCACCGACCACGTGCCGGGCCACGTATCCCCCTCCAAACCGCGGTAGTCACGGCTGTCGTCCTCCAAGTCGTAGAACGCCACATGCACCGCGCCGTCCACTCCCAACGCCACCGCGGGCGCGACCGCCCGCGGCTGCCCCTCGGGATCCGACACCAGTACCGGCTCGGACCAGCTGCGCCCACGGTCATCGGAATGGCTCGCAACGATCGGGTTGGGCGGCGCGGGCAACCCGCCAAGCCCAGGCTCCTGGGACGTGCGGAGCCACACGAGATGCATCCGCCCCTCCCCACCAGCGGCACGGTCCAACACCATCCGCACCTGATAGTTCCCTGGCCCCAGCACTTCCCACGGCTGCGACCAGCTCCTGCCGCGATCCTCACTCGACGTCAAATAGACCCCGTACGGCCGGTTGCCCGGGCCCTCCAACCCCACAAACAAGTAGAACAACGTCCCGTCCGAATCGAACGCGACTTCCGGCCCATAGCATTTGTCCACACCTTCAGGCAACAGCGGCACCGGGTCCACCGGCGCCCACAACCGTCCCCCGTCCCCCGACAACTCCAACCCGCAAGAGAAGTCCGGCCTATCAACGCGCACCGCCAACGCCACCACATCCGAATCCGTCGGATCCACCGCCACCTCCGGGGAGTTCTGCGCCCGCGCCGCCCGCATGTCATTTCCCGACGCCGGCATCTCCTCGAGGACCTCGACACGATCGGCACCATCACGTTCGGCCCCTGCAGCCGCACCTCCGATGAAGAGCCCAACGACCACCGCCGCACACAGCCCTGCTCCACGTGGACGCAACCGCTTCAACCCACCCACCACACGCGCAAGCGCATGCGTGTAACCCGCGGAACCCGTGGTGCAGCTCCTCACCTGGACTCCAGTGCGTGTGGCGAGGGCCCGCCACCCGGCCGGGCACAAGTCCGTGTCCAGCCCGGGGTGGCGGGCCGCCGAATGGCCCGGCGTGCAGCAGCGAGCTGCCACAGCCTTCGGGACCTACACGACGGTGAACGACAGGGGATCGGTCGCGGTCGCCGCGCCGTCATCCGCCCCGTTGAGGTGCGTCGCAGAGGTCTGGTCGTCGGAGTCGCTGCTGTAGAAGCACATGTAGGTGTCCCCGGTTCCCAGGTCGACACCCTCGTCGTCCTCCCAGTCATTCGGGCCGTTCAGGTCACCGAACGTGCCCTCAGCCGAGACCGTGGTCTCGGTGCCGGCCCCGTTCACGGTGTGGTCCACCGCGCTGTGGTTGGCGATCGTTGCGAACTGCGAGCCGAAACTGCTCTGCGGCGTGCCGTAGTGACACGTCGGCGACGGGTCGTCGCCGCCGCTGCTCGGGCTGTCATAGTGGGTCGGGTTGACGATCCCCAAGCTGTAGTCACACTCACGGTCCTCGTCACTGGTGCCGCTGTCCGCGTCGCAGCGCGACTCGTCCTCGATGCTGTGCACGATCACGCTGTCGCCGTCGATCGTGTCGCCCTCCGAGATGTTGGGCCCGTCAGAGCTCGAGGTCCCGTTCGTGCCGTCCACCAGCTTGGTGCATGTCCACGCCGTCGAGGCCAGCGCGAGCACCATCGCCATAATCGTCACGGTCAGCGTCGTCTTGCGTCTCATCGTCATGAGCGTCGTCCCCTTCCAAGGGATCGCGAGGCAGCACTCGATCCAGCGCCAACAACGCCGCCCGTACAACCCACACCTTTGCAACCCGGGCAACAGCGGCACAATACCGAATATTGGCTATATGAGCCCCACACCTGTAGTTAGTGGACAGGGACACCGCGCCCGGTTGCTGTTGTGTGACCGGCCCCGGGGAACGCCCGTATGACTGACCTGTCGGCTCAAGCGCGGGCCCCCACGTGCTGCCTGATAGGTCAACGCGGTTCAACGACACCCGGTTGTAGGGCGACACCCTGAATGAGGATGCTCGCGACACCTTCGGTGAGCATGAACGAGGGGTAGGCGCGTGCGGGGACCGCGCGACCGTGGCCGTAGAAGGGGCTCGCAGACACCGTCGGAATGGCTGGGCATCGACGTGCTGACATGACCGGACGCCCTGACGGTGGCGCGAAGGCGCGGGCGCAGGGGTGATCGGCCTGCGACGGGCGCGAGTGCCCGCGTCGCCAGGCTGGGGTGAGCCGTGGCTAGGAGCTGGGCGGGTGCAGATGGGGGCGCTGGCCATGCCGGCCAGGCTGGCAGCTCACCACAGCGGCGGGTAGGGGCGGGTCGTGTTGGCCAGCAGCAGCCCGCCGGTGACTGCACAAGCGCACTCCCACGGCTCCAGCTTCGAGGTGCCGGCGGAGCGCTGGAAGGCGGCCGCGGCGGCGCCGAGCAGCCCCACGGCAGCCTGGGTCGGCGTGGCCCACCCCGCTGGCGGGTCGAGCCGCCACGCCGACGCGTCGAAGCGGTAGACCGCACGGGTGCAGTAGGCGGCGAGCTCGTCGGCGCGGCCGCGCAGGCGACGCAGCCAGCCGCGCACGGTGTCGGCGGGCACACCGAGCGCGGCGGCGACGCGCCGGTGCCCCTGGCCGGTGGCGGCCGCCACCAGCGCGGCGCCGATGACCGAGACCGTATAGGCCCGGCGCAGCAGCACGCTCACAGGCAGCAGCACGTGCGTGCCCTGGCAGGCTCGGCAGCGGGCGCGGCGGGGCCGCAGCACACACACCCGATCGCGAGCGCGCACGATGCGGTGGCGCGCCCACCCCCAAGGGCGCAGCTCGCCCGAGCAGCCCGGACAGGCGAGCTCACCGCGATCAGGGCCTGCTCGGCGCGGGCGGGACGATCAGGGACCAGCAGCATGACGAGCACCTCCACGAAGCATCCGCTGACAGGAAGCCCGGCACGCTGCCTGCCACCGCCCCCCAACGCCAACCCTCCCCAGATGCCCGTCCTCACGCACAGCGTCGTTGGACTGCCCGCCGGCGCTCATCCTGCGTGTCGCCCTACACCCGGTCGCCGGCACGCAGCACGCGGCGCCGTGCCCACCCCCACGGGCGCAGCTCACCAGTGCACGGGCAGCTCACCTTCCCGGCGCGCAGCGCACAGTCGGCGGCGGGGATCTGCTCATCGGGAACGACGATCATGGCGGGGATCTGCTCATCGGGAACGACGATCATGGCGGGAACCTTCCTGTCGCGCTGATGGAGCCCGGCAGGGTGCACGCTCCACCCCCGTGTCGTCCGCCCATCGGCAGTGCCCGTCCTCAACTGCGGTCACGCCGCCCTACCCCCAGATCCTCATCCCAGGTGCCGCCCAACAACAGCGAGGCGGAGAAGGACCGTGCGGTGCGGATGGTGTTCCAGTTGCGCAAGGAGTTGGGCACCGAGCACGGCGCGGTGAAGCGGGTCGCGGAGTTCTCCTCCGGCGAGCTGCCGGCCCTTGCGTCGACCTGCCTGAGAAATCGTCGGACTCTCCTGAGATCGGGCCCCACAAGCCTCCCAGGCTTGGGCAGTTTTCCGACGGAGGCTCTATCACGAAGTCAGACGCAAACCACTCCTCGCTGTCGTATCTCGGCCCGATCGAGAAGGAGGACAACTACCAGCAGACCAGCCGTGCCGCACAACTGATCTGTCCGTCGAACCGGGTCAACCTCAGGGCGGATCTCCAGTCCTTGAAGGCGGCACGCGTTATTCGTGTGCGAAGACGTCGGCGTTGAAAGCGCCGAGCAGGCGGGCGAGGAAGGTGGCCATCTGGTCGCGGCGGGTGGTGGCGGCGGGCTGGTAAGTGCCGTCGGGCTGGCCTTGGGCGAGGTTGAGCGCGGCGGCGGTGTCGATCGCGTCGGCGTGGACGTTGCCGGCGGGGACATCGCTGAACCGGCCGGTCTGCGACGCGGTCAGATCAGCGCCGGTGGCGTATTCGGCGGCGCGGACCAGGAACGAGGCCATCTGGTCCCGGCGGATCGGCTGGGCCGGCCCGTAGCTGTCTGCTGACAGGCCACCCGGCCCGCCCGCGATGATGCCCGCCGCGGCCAACCGGTGGATCGCATCGTCATGGGTGGACCCTGGATTCACGTCCACGAACCGTTGCGCCCGCGGCTCCGGTAGGTCCACCCCGGCGGCCTGCAACGTACGGGCGATGAACGACGCCATCTGATCACGCCGCACCGGCTGCGCCGGCCCGTAGCTGCCATCGGCGAAGCCCTGGGCGATCCCATGACTGGCCGCGCACGCCACCGCCTGCAGATGCGTGTCCGGTATGGAAGCCAGGTCGGTGAACCCCACGGGCGGTGCACCCTGCGGGCACGCGGCGGCGACCAGCTCCTCAGGACTCAACGGCTCGCCGGGATCCCCCGGATCCCCCGGATCCCCGGGATCACCGGGATCACCGGGGTCTGCAGGGTCAACCTCGGTAGTGGCGCTGACCGGGTTGGACACCGGCCCCAACGTCCCGGGGGTGGTGCGGGCCCGCACCGCGAAGTGATAGGTCGTGTCCGTGTCCAACCCGACCACCGACAGCTCCACCGTCCCACCGACCTCGGGTGTGGGCGTGGGCGTGCACACCCCCCCGCACAACACCGCCGCCGCCTCGAACTGCTCAACCGTCGTGATCGGTTCGGCCGACTGCGCGACCACATAGCCCGGCGCCGACCCCCCGGCCCCGTCGCTCACCGCCGACCACGACAGCCCCACCTCGCTGGCCGACATCGCCGTCGCCGTCAGGTCGTCGATGGTGCCGATCTCGCCCGGTTCAGCCTCCACCGTGAACTCGCTCACCGACGTGACTTCCGAGGCCAGGGTGACGTCGGAGTCCTCCACGGCGTTGGCGACCGTCACCGCAACCGACCCCACCTCGACACCATCCGGCACGGTCGCGGTGATCTGCGCGGGCGACTCGACCGTGAACTCCGCCGGGACATCCCCGAACCGCACCTCGTCGACACCGGCCAGGTCGAACCCCTCAATGGTCACCTCGTCACCGGCCCGGCCGCTGGCCGGGTCCAGCCCGGTCACCTGCGGGCGCGGGGTGTACAACTCCACCAACGCGACCCCGACGCCGCCCCGGGTGAGTTGGCCCGTGAGACCGCCGACGGCGACGACACTGCCACACCGGCTCGCGCACCCGCGGGTCAACGCCGCCGCACCGTGGCGCATCCTCGCCTGCGCCAACGCCCCCGTGACCCGCCAGCGGCCCACCTCGGCGTCGAACACCTCGCTGTGGACCATCGCGTCGTCGTCCCACATCGTGCCGGACGTCCCGCGCCCGCCGACCGCCAGCAACGACCCGTCCGCCAACACCACCACCGCATGCTCAACGCGCGGATACTCCAGATTGCGCACCGGCTGCCAAGTGTCCGTCGCAGGGTCGAACGCCTCCACCCCCGAAACCGCCCCCGCCGCGATCCCATACCCGCCGATCACCAGAGCGCGCCCGTCGGCGGCCACCGCCGCGGCATGACGATTGCGGGTCTCGGCCATCGCCGGCCCCTCGCTCCACTGCTCACCGGCCGGGTCGAACAGCTGCGCCCGCCGCGACTGGCCGAACGCACCCGTCGTGCCACCCGCCACGAGCACCCGCCCGTCACCGAGCAGCGTCGACGTGTGCCCGAACAACACCTGGTCGGTCGGCTGGCCCTCGGTCAACCGCCACTGTCCGGTATCTGGGTCGAACACCTGACTGGTCATGTCCAACCCCTGCACCCGACCGATCACCAACAGCCGTTCGTCCGCCAGCAACGTCGCCGACCCTTCCTGCGGCGCCGCCGCCATCAACGCCGGAGCAGACCAGCTGTCGGCCGCCGGGTCGTAGATCGTCGCGTGCCCCTGCGCGCTCTCGTCCAGCCCGCTGTAGCCCGCGACCAACGCCCGCCCGTCCGCCAACGGCGCGAACAGCTGAAACGATCCGATGTCGGGCGGGTCCGCCGCGTCGGCCAGCGTGTTCGTCTGCGGGTCATAGCGGACCGCCGATTTCGCGCTGTCCTCGAGGATGAGCACATCCCCCTCACCCACCACCAGCGCCTGCGCCTGGTCCGCGAACGGCAGTTCCCCCACCGGTGTCCACACCCCCGACGGCTCCACATACGCGAACGTCGCGTCAGAGTCGGCCGCCGACTGCCCCGCCGGCGTGGTTACCGTCACCGGCACGTCACCGGGCGCGCCCGGCGGCACTACCGCCATCACCCGTGTGTTCGACTCCACCCTCACCTCGTCGGCGGCCACCCCACCAAAGGTCACCGCCGAGGTCCCCGACAGGCTGTCACCGGTGACCGACACCTCCACCCCGCCGTCGGTCAACCCCGACGCCGGGTCCACCCCCGACACCGTCGGCGCCGGCGTCACCGGCTCCAGCGACGGCGGCGCATACACATCCGCGGTGTTGCGCCCGCAATGCAACGCCCCGCCGACCACCAACGCGCGGCCATCCGCCAACGCCGTGGCCGTATGACTCTCCCGCGGCGCACCCATCAACCCCGCCGACCGCCACACACCCGGCGCGTTGCCCGCCACCCCATCATCCCCCGACGGGTCGAACAACTCCGCCGACACCAAACAATCGTTAGGCCACTCGCCGCCGCCGGCCAGCAACACCGACCCATCTGCCAGCAACGTCAACGACGCCCCCGCCCCGCGGGGAGGTTGCGTGGGCAACGCCGTGGCCTGCCACACCCCCGTCGCAGGATCATAGATCTCCGGGGGCGCCGGCTGCCCATCCTCGTCGGTGCCGCCCACCAACAATACCCGACCGTCCGCCAACCCCGCCACCCTAGTCGCACCGATGTTGCGGGGCTGCTGCAACCCGTCCGAGGCCTCCCACCGGCCCACCACGCCCGTCTCCGCATCCACCGGCGACGGATCGAACACCTCCATCCCGTCTGTTGTCACATGCAACACATTGCCGCACCAGCCGGGAGGCGACTCTCCCGAACACGGCACCCCGTCAAGAACCACCATCCGGCCACCCTGGAAGTGGGGGGTGTCCGCCTGCGTCCACGTCCCCTGCTCACCCGACCCCGCCGGCGGCGGTTCGAACAGCATCTGCCCGCGCATCAACACCTGACCGCACCACACCGGCGGACCGTCACCCCCACATTCGGGCCCGTCCAGCAACACCGCCAGAGGGGTGTCGAATGGCGCGTTGGCCACCTCCGTCCACCGCTGCCCCGCAGGTGCCGCGGGGTCGTAGATCTCGGGCACCGTGTCAGACACCAAAAACGTCCCCGAAGCCAGCACCCGTCCATCCGCCAGCCGCACCAACGAATGCCGCGCGCGCCCGTGATGCATCGGATCGGTCGCCTGCCACTCCCCGGTCGCCGGGTCGTACACCTCCGCCACCGTCGTGCCCCGCTCGCTCGGGTCATCACCCGTCACCAACACCCGACCGTCGTCCAACCGCACCGCCGCGGCGTCCGCGTGCCCCGACACCGGCTGACTCGTCGACTGCCACACCCCCACCGGCTCCGAGTCCTCCTGCGCCACCGCCGGCACCGGCGTCGGCATCGACAACCCAGCCGCCACCGCCAACAAGACCGTCACCGCCAACAGCCGATACCGCCGGCCGCCGTGACCCTCGCCGATCACCGCCGCCCCACACCACACGCGACGTCCACGGCCACCCCGACGATCAACAACCACACAAACCCCCAACATCGAAACGCTCACGTCACAGGAACCCTGCTCACACCCGCTACGGCACCACACCGCCCACACCACCCGCAATACCGAGAATGCACTACCACCGCCCGGACCCATGGTTTGCGTTTGGGCCGCAGGGCATCGCCCGCGCCGCACGCCGCGGCGACCTGCCCCTTCGGTGAGGCCACAGAGTCCGGCTGCGGCCCACCGAAGGGCACAGGTTACGGGCAGCGGCTAGGGAGCGGGGGGGTAGATCTCGTGATCATTGCCCTCGGCGATCGACTGCTCCAGGCCACCGAGCAGCGACGCCCAGTCGGCGTGCACCGCGTTGGTCTGACCGCCGGCCACCATCGTGTACCAGGCGGTCGCCACGTTGCCCTGCCCACCGGCGATCGACGCGTACGGGGCACTCGTCGCGTTGCCCTCGCCACCGGTGACGGTCGACTCGCGGCCACCTGCGGTGTTCGCCTCGCCACCGGTGACCGTCGCGTGAGATCCATCAGCCACGTTGTTCAGGCCGCCAAGGACGGTGCCGTAGTTCTCGCTGGCGTTGCCGCCCTGACCGCCGAAGACCGCCCCTCGGAAGTCACTGGCGACGTTGCTCGATCCGCCGATCGCGACACTCTCCTCAGCGGTGGCCTCGTTGGAGAGACCACCCACGATAATGGACGCCTCACCGCTTGCGACACCGTTGGTGCCACCGAAGATCGCAGCTCCAGAACCCGTCGCTTGTGCGTTCTGGGAGCCGAACACTGATGAGGGCGATCCATTGGCCGTGTTGGAGAAGGAACCAGCGATGGTTGACCATTGCCCGGTCGCTGCATTGGCTCCGCCACCCATGACTGTGGAGTACTGGCCGGTCGCGGTGTTGAGCTGGCCGCCGAACACCGACGCCCAGGGGCCGCTCGCCGTGTTCGTCAGACCACTGACAACGCCGCCCCAACTCGTCCACTCGTGCTGGTCACCCACCACGATGTAGTGCGAGCCGGTCCGTGTCGACGTGGTCTCCGACTGCTGGTTGTAACCGACGATCAGGTTACCCAGCCCGTTGGCCGACGCCGTCACGGCGTCGTCGTGGCCGTTGAGCAGCTGCAGGTTCATCCCCTCGAACACGAGCGTGTCCCGCGTCTCGGTGTTCTCCGCATCGTCGGGAGCGACCGGCACGTCCTGGCGGGTCACGCCAGCGAGCGTGGACTCAAGCGTGCCGACCCGGCCTTCCAGCTCGGTCGTGTCCAGCTCGGCCACCTGTGTTTCCAGGTCGCTCACCGTGGACGCAAGCGCCGCGTTGTCCGACTCCAACGTGTCGACCGTGCCTTGCAACTCGCCGACGGTCGTCTCCAGGCTGCCAACGGTCGTGTCCAGGGTTCCGACCGTGGTTTCCAGCTCGTCCACCCGGCTCGCCAGCGCCGCGTCGCCGCTGCCCGACTCGAGCTCGTCCACCCGCTGCGTCAACGCCGTGTTCGCCGCCTCAAGCTCATCCAGACGGGTCAGCACCGCATCCATGCCCTCCACCGTCTCGGCGGTCTGCGCTGTCTCGGCGGTCTGCGCCGTCGCGGCGTTCACGACCGGGTCCTGCCCGGACAGCGCAGCGGTGCGGTCGAGGAACGACGCCATCTGATCACGCCGGACGAACTCAGCCGGACAGTATCCCCCGCCAGCGCAGCCCTGGGTGATGCCGGCGTCGCGCACCGCGGTGACCGCGTCGTGGTGGACGTTGCCGTCGGGAACGTCGTTGAACCCGTCGGAAGCCCACACCCCCACCGGCAACGCGACCAGCACGATCGCCGCCGCCAGCATGGCGGCCCACACCAGCCGTCGCTTCATAGCCGAACCTTCGCGTCCTTGTCTGGTCATCACGGGTGATTCCCTTCCGATCAATCGCCGCGGGTCTGGCGTCAATGCAACTCACACGGTGGCGTTGCACCGGCGACCCGCAACGTGGTCATGGACTGCCATGTCCGCCCCCCACGCGCGGTGCGCGCGATTCCGACGAACGCACGGAGTGGACCGTCGCGACTCGGCCGCTGCGTCGCAATACCGAATATTGGCTATTGACCTTCGACACATAGCGGCCGGGTGTCGCCGGACCGGGCCCAGGCCCCCCAGTACGCGCGGGAACAAGGGCCCCCGATCGCGTCGAGTGTGGCGGCGGGCAGCCGGGTGCGATCACGTCGCCCTGAGCGAGGTTCAACGCGGCGGCATCTGCCGACCGAGCTTCCCGCCTAGCCGACCGCCCACGCCGACCAGGCCCAACAGCACGGACACGCCTGCGACGCCACGCAACACCGAAGGGGGCACAGGGCTGGAAATGCTGCGGGCGAACGTAGCGAACTGGCGGACGAGGTCCTGCTTCTCGCTGACCTCGGTGCCCGCCCGCGTGTCGCTCCACACCGCCAACGCGCGGTCGGGGGTGGACAGCAGGCCGAGCCGCGACCCCAGGTCGGCCATGCCACGGAAGCCGCCGAAGCCGACCCGCGAGTCGAACGGCCGGTCCGACAGCACCAGCCGATCGGTGAACGTCGCACCGGCGTCGTGCGAGAACGCCAGCGACACCGCGTTCATCACGTTCTCGTCGGCGCCGTCGCGGCGGTCGTAGTAGACGACGTCGACCCGCCCGGACGGGGCGACGTCGAGCGCGGGCAGGTACTGGGCGGTGCCGTCAGCCGGGTCGGTGTCGTTGACCCGCACCGGCGAGCTCCATGTTTCGCCATTGTCGGTGGAGCGCCACACGAACACGTCGGCGTCGTCGTGGTGGCGGGCGTGAAACGCCGCGTACACCCGGCCCCGCTCCCGGTCGACGGCCAGGGACGGGACGTCGGGCAGGAACACGAGGATGCGCGTCGGCGGGTTGAACGCGTCCACCGTGGTCTCCGACCACGTGCGGCCTTCGTCGCCCGAGCGGGCGGCGACCAGCTCCCACGTGCCCGGGTAGGGCGGCCCGCCGCGGCCCTCGTGCCCGCCCGCCCAGTCCAAACGGTCATCACCCAGGTCCAGGTACAACAGGTGCAGCACGCCGGCGGCGCCGACGGCAAGCGTCGGGGCGACCACCCTGGCGCGGTCGGGGTCGCTGACGGTGACCGGCTCCGTCCAGGACACACCGCCGTCGTCGGAGGACATCAGCCGGAGCGGGTAGCCGGTGTCGGGGAACGCCAGCGTGGCAGTCTCCTCGGCCTCCAGCCACGTGAGATACAGCCGGTCGGCGTCGTCGGGGTCGGCGGTCAACCCGACCTGGAAGGCAAGCTCGCCGAGCAGCCGGGACGGCTCGGACAGGGTCTGCCCGCCGTCGTCGGAGGAGGCAAGCCACACGCGGTGGGGACGGTTGCCGGTGCCCCGCAGCGTGACGAACGCCACGTGCAGCGTCCCGTCCGCCGCGAACGCCGGCTGGGGGGCGTAGCACTTGCCCTGCGGGTCCGCCTCGGGCAGCCGCGTCTCCTCGAACGTGGCGCCGCCGTCGGTCGAGACGTGCAGCGCGCAGGCGAAGTCGGGGCTATCGAGGCGGTTGCCGACCACGATGTTGGCCGGGTCGGTCGGGTTGCGGGTGACCACCGGGGAGTTGTGGCCGGACTGGTCCAGCGGGTCGCCCGCGCCCGCGTTGATGGGCAGGTTGCCGCCGGCGAGCGCCGCCTGCGGCGGATCGTCGAGGCTGGCCGACAGCACGAGCAGTCCCGCCCCGATCAACACCAGCGCGATCCCGACCGCCGCGGCCAACCACGACCCGGCGCGTCCCTGCCGAGCCGACGGATCCCCACCATCATCGCCGGTGGCGTGCGCGGAGGAGCGTGGTTGCGGCGGGCCGGTCGCCGGCGTGCCCGCAGTCCCACGCTCAACCATCGTCGCCCACGCTCCGGCGGCAGCGTTCGCCCGTGCCAACGCCCGCCGCCCACCGCCGCCGTTCACCTGATGCACCAGGTGGAGCGCAGCGGTGGGCGACGAGCGGCACGGCCGGACGCCCAGCGAACGGGAGCCTTAGGCGTCCCCCCGATGGTCGGATGCCCGGTTCGACACGAGCACCCGCCGGCGGCGCACGACCAGCGTCGTGCCCGCGGCCACCAGGACGATCAGCCCGGCGCCGAGCAGTCCTGCTGCCAGAGCCACCGGGCCCATGCCCGCGTCACCAGCGGCTGCCGGCTCGTCGATCCCCGGTGCCAACGCCGCGTCGTCGGCAGCGAAGCCGCTCCACAGGTCCGCCGCGCCCGACCGGGCCGACGGCGCGTCCGTGTCGGTTCCAGTCAGGGCGTTGGTGTTCGGGCGGCGTGCCTGCACGCCCGCCGGCACGCCCTCCTGCCCGGAGCTCTGCGCAGGCGCGGCCGTCTCGTCGGTTGCTGAGGCGTCGGCTGCCGGCGCGTCACCACCCGAGGGGGTGCTGCTCGACGCCGGGGACGGCGCCGAGGCTGCCGGCGCCGGGTCAGCGGCCGGTGGCGTGACCGCACCCACGCGCTGGCCGTCGTCGCTCGCGCCGGGGGTGACCGGCTGGCCCTCGGCAGGCTGCGGCGCGGGCGCAACCGGCGCGGGCGCAGGCGCTGGGCTGTCGTCGGGGCCGGCAGCCGGCTCGGGCGTGGACGGCTGCGGCTGCGGCGCGGCCGTGTCGGGGACCGCTGGCGGGGCCGGATCCGGGGCTGTCGGCGCCGGGGGGGCCGAGGCGTCCGGCGCGGAGGGCTGCGTGTCCGCGCCCCGCGTGGTCATCGGGTCGCTGCCAGCCGGTGGCTGGGTCTGGTCAGGGACAGGGTCGGGATCAGGCTCAGGGACAGGGTCGGGATCCGGCTCCGGCGTGGTCTCGGCGGCCAGCACCTCGAAGCCCTTGGCCCGCTGCTCGGCGATCGCCCCCGTGGCCGGGTCGTACTCCACCGCGACCACGTAGTAGGGCCCCGGCGCCACATCGGCGGGGATCTGCACGGGCATGTTGAAGCTCGGGCCGCGCGCCGTCTCGAGCAGCGCCCCGGCCGGGGAGTTCAACCGCAGCTCCACGGGCTGGTCCCCGAACAGGCTGCCGCCGACCGTCACCGTCTCCCCCGGCAACGCCCGCGCCGGCGTGATGTCGTACAGTTGCGCCTGCCCGGTGCACGCGAAGGCAACGCTGGCGGCGGCCAGCATGAGCCCCACGACCGCCAGGGTCACGAGCGCACCAGCCCGAGTCACACGCGCATCGTCGATACCGGGCAATGGCAAGCGGGAAACCATACGAACCCCTCTTCTCTCACAAATTGGCTGCCCGCACACCGGACAAGGAACCGGTACCGGGCGATGCGACACCCACTGTCCGCCACACCCGCCGCCCGTGCAATACGCAAAATTCGGTACCCCCGGGCTCCCGCTGTGGAGCCCCGGCACGCCCACAGAGGAGGCCTCTCACGCGACCGTACCGTCGGCCCCAGAGCGCCGCCACGGTGCGCAGGCCAGCACACGGTGTTGCCGCCGACGCCGGCCCCCTACTTCGACGGAGCCCCCGATTCGGGCCTGGCCCCTCCGGGCCTGGTCCCTTCGGCGGCGGCTTCAACGACGACACCGGCCTGGGGCCGGGGCGGGTGTGGTCGGAGGCGCGCTTGCCGGCCACTCGCTCCTTCGATCCTTCTTTTCCGTCACTCGGCCGACAAGCCGCGCTGCGGCTCGGCCAGCCCGAGGGTCCACATTTCCGCGAATGGCTTCCCATCCATCCAGTCGGGGACGACGGGCTGACGGGCATCATGGTGAAATCCTTCGTGATGAGCCACGCCGCTCCTGCGAGCGAAACGCGCCGGGTTATACGGCCACTGAGGGCCCTGTGTGCGAGCGGAAGGAGCGCACACTCCATGGCGCCCGCCGTTGACATTCTCACCCGGTACCAAACCACGACGGTCAGCGGTCTGGAGTAGTTGCTGCCGTTGACGAGCGCCCGTCCTGCACTGTCACAACCACGACCCGGTCGTTATCACCGTCGACGCGATACACCAGCAGCATCCAGCGCCAAGGCCCGAGGATCACCCGATGGTCAGCCCACCGGCCTTCGAGGTCGCGTCCCAGGTTCGGGAAGCTCGCCAGCGGACGCAGGACCCGGCGCACGCGCTCCCGGGTGTCAGCGGGCAGGCTATGGGTCGTGATCAGCCACTCGAGGTTGTCCACGGCGCGACGGGACAGCTCGACGCGCGTCATGGCTACAACTGGTCGAGCGGGATCGTCTCGCCTTCCTCGGCCTGTCGCCACCCCTCCTGCGCGTCCTCCCAGGCTCCGGGGATCCCATCGAGCAGGGCGACGATGTTCGTGGCGCCGAGGTCGGCCTCGTCGAGCGCGGTGGTGAGCAGGGACCGTGCCAGCGTTCCCTCGTTGACATGCATCCGTCGGGCCATCACCGACAGCCTCTGCGCGGACGCCTCATCTAGGGTGATGTTGAGCCGTGTCGGAGCCATGCTTCGAGCATACACGCCTCGGCACGAATCGTGCACGTGTAGGTTCGAATAGACCATCTGGGCCCCAACCACGGCCCAACCCCTGCGAAAGGTCTGCGCCAGGTCGAACAGCACGGGCCAGACCTCTGCGTCTGTTCCGCGCAGCGGCGGGAACTCGATGTCAAGCACGCGCATCGTGCCAGTGGATGGAGTCGGGCGTCGTCACGGAGTTCGTGGCGCACCGAAGGGTGGGCGTAGAAGGCTTGCACGTGCTTGGACCTTCCACGGAAGCGATAGATGTCTTTGGGTGACACCCTGTCGTGACGCAGTTTGGCGCCATCGATGCGTTCGGCTCGTCGGATGGAGCGGAGGGCGGCAAGGCCAGCGCGCAGCGACCGCTCGACGTGACGCCGCGAACGGTCGTCGTCCCATACAGCCCACGGATCGACACCGTCGAGGGCCATGAGCGCGTCGGCAAGCGTGCTGGCCTGCGGAGAACCACAGGCGAGGTCTGCGTCGTCGTCACGCTGGCGGACGTCCTCCAGCATGCTGTCGACCAAGGAATCCGCCAACAATGCAAGCGACCAGACGCGGTGCCTGTCAAAGGGGCGTCCGCCTGTTGGTTCGTGTCGAAGCCGTCGCTCGACCGCTACCGGCTGCGTCGGAGGGCGACCGCGGCGAGGACGCCGGCGGCGACGAGCAGCACCCCGACCACCCAGGCGAACGGGCTCACCCCGCCGCCATCGGCCGCCGGGTCCGCGGCAGGATCGCCGTCGGGCGCCGGCGCCGCGTCGTCGCCCGGGCACGACGCTGCTGTTCAACCTGGCCGCCCCGCCCTTCGACGACCCGGCGAGCCGGACGGGTATGGTCGGTCCCGATCCCGGGCGCTTCTCGCCGCCCTGACGACTACCATGCCTCCGTGTGACCGCGCTTCCCAGCAATGCCCTTGTTGTCCGTGGCGGGCTTATTGCGGATCTTGACGCGCTCATCGAACAGGCAGAAGATGAGCACGCAGTTTCGGGGCGATACCGGCTGTCGACCTTCTGCGGGGTCAAGGACGGGAACGAGAACGACGAGGATCTTCTGAAGCGGATCATCCAGGAGGCGCCTGTCCCCAACGGCCAGGTCCGAACGACTCGAGTAGGAGTACTTCTGGACCTGGGTTTCTCCCTCAAGCAGACCGGTCACCCTGATTGTCACTACGATGTAGATCTCGGCGATGAACTCTCGCTAGAAGTGGTCGAACGCTTCGAGCAAGCGTTCGAGGTACCAAGGAGGAACCCATGCCGATGACCGCACCGACCCTTCTTCCACATGTTGAGGTGGACTTCAACGTGCGCTCGCGTGAGGGTTGGGTCCGCACACGTCTCGACAAGGTCCCCCCTGGCCAGGAGCTCGAGGTTGGGTCGACCCTGTGGGTCTTCGAGCGGGAGGAGGGTCTTCGAGGTCTGGCTAGCGTTGCTGAGGTCGACCATGAGCGTGGCTTGCTGTACCTCGACGTTGAGTGGGACAGCATCGAGTTGGGTCCTCAGCAGACCTCGAACACGAACTGGGAGTTGCAAAAAGGGAGCCGCGGCCGGCTTGGCATCAAGGTCCCCGACAGCGTCGTCGACTTCACCGAGCTTGGGCCCGATATCCGGCTGGAGAGCACCCTCCCAGATCGGCCGACCAGGCTCAGTTCGGAGCAACTCGCCAAAGCTTCGGGGTGAGGGCCACACTCCTACTGTGTGACGCCGCTCAGGTCGCCGCAGGCAAGCTCTACATTCTGGGCGGCGGCTGGGATGCGACCGGCCCCGCGCCCATCCCTTCGGCAGTTGCCGTGCTTGTCCACGTCCCATGGGATCGCGCGAACCGGCCGCTGACGTTCAAGCTGAGCCTGGTCCACCAAGACGGACAACCAGTTCATCAACCGGGGCCCCCCGGAGCAGCCGACGTGCCAATCACCCTGAGTGGCGACTTCGAAGTGGGACGCCCCCCCGGTGTGGCACCAGGCTCCTACATTCAAGCCCCCTTCGCGATATCCGTTCCCCCCCTTCAACTCCCCCCAGGTCAGCGCTTCGAGTGGCGGCTTGAGATCGATGGCGAAGCTCGCGAGGATTGGACCTTGCCGTTTTCGACCCGGCAGGTTGTGGGCTAGCTGGACGACGACGAGGTCCTGACCGCCGAGGATGTCGCCGAGCTGCTCAGCCTGAACATCGACTATGTCCGCAAGTCCCTGTAGCGGTTGTCCGTCCCTGAGGGGCCTTGGGGTGGGGAAGGCGCTGGTCAACGGCGGGATGTAGGCACGGCGAGCCTGACGGGTGGCGCGCACCGAACGCGTCGAGCGTGGCGGGGTCTACCGGCGGCCCTTGACCACGGCGATCGTCGCGAGCGCGCCAGCCGCCGCCAGCAGGCCGGCCACGACCCAGCCAAGCGGGCTGCCCCCGGTTGGCGGGCTGGTCGCCTGATCGTCGGGCGCCGGCGCCGCGTCGTCGCCCGGCGGCGGGGTCGCCTCGTCGCCGCCCTCCTGGCCCGCGGTCATGAACGAGCGCTTGTCGAGGATTCCGCGGCCCGCCACGTACACCCAGCCGTCGTAGATGGCGGGGCGGTGCGCGAACGCCCCGTCGGCGAAGAACAGCGGCACGACCGGCAGGTCGCGGGCGAGCAGGGCGAGCTGGCGGGCCACCGCGCCGCGGCGGGCGTCGGGGTCGGTGGTGGTGGCGACCTCACCGGCGAGGGCGTCGAACTCGGCGCTGGCGTAGCCGGTGTGGTTGAGCGGGCCCTGCGCACCGAACACCGCCGACAGGAAGTCGGGGTCGTAGGAGGCCAGCGGCGGCGACGACGAGATCGCGAGCTGAAAGTCGGGGGGTGCGCCGTCCTCGCCGATGCGCGAGCTGAGTTCGTCGCGGGCGACCGCGACCATCTCGGCGTCCGCGCCGGCGCCCGACAGGGCCAGGGCGACCTGGCGGGCGGCCTCGACCTTGACCGGGTCGTTGTTCGGGGCGAGCACCTCCAGGGGCGGCAGGCCCAGGTCGCCCAGATCCACCGGGTCCGCCCCGCCGATCGCGTCGAGCGCCTCGTCGGGCGCCCACGGCGACGCGGGGTGCAGCACGCCCCGGTCGGCGGGCACGGCGTCGCCCACCGCCCGCACGATCCGGATGCGGTCGAGCGTGGCGGCCACGGCCCGGCGCGCCGCCGGGTCGTCGAAGGGCGGGGCGCGCAGGTTGAACAGCAGCGTCGTGCCCGCGTACGAGGCGCCGTCGACGATGCGCACCCCCAGGCCCTCGACCCGCTCCTGCGCCTGGGCGGGCAGCGCCAGGGGGATCATGTCGACCTCGCGGCGCTCCAGCGCGGCCAGGGTCTCGCTGGCCGTGCGGATGACCGGCACCTCGATCACCGCCACCGCCGGCGCCCCGAGCGGATGCTCGGTGACGGCTTCGAAGCGGTAGCCCTGGCCGGGCCGGTGGTCTGTCAGCCGGTAGGGGCCCGACCCGACCGGCAGGCCGTGCGGCGCCGCCGACCCGTCGGGCAGTTCGCCCCACAGGTGCGCGGGCAGGATCGGCACGTCGGCCAGCGGCTGGTCGACGAACCCCGGCGAGGGCCGCGCCAGGTCGAACACCGCCGTGCGCGCGTCCACCGCGGTCACCGCGGCGATGGCGGCGACCTGCGGGGTGAAGCGCGGGTGGAAGCGCTCGGCCACGTAGGCGAACGTGAACACGACGTCCTCGGCGGTGACCGGGCGGCCGTCGTGCCAGCGGGCGCCCTCGCGCAGCCGCACCGTCACCTGCCGGGCGTCGGGGGCGACGTCGATCGACGCGGCCAGCCACGGCTGGGGGTCCCCGTCGGCGTCGCGCCACGCCAACGTGTCGTACACCAGCGTCACCAGCGGGTAGCCGAGCTCGAACGTGTAGGGGGTCAGGCTCCCGTCGTCGTGGGGGAACGGGATGCGCAGCACCTCGGCCGTGCCCGCGTCCTGCTGGGCGCCCGCCGCCGCCGCACCGGCCGGCGCGGCCAGCACCGCCAGCAGCACCGCGGCCAGGACGGCGGCGGCGCCCCGCGGGCGCCAGCGTCCCCGACGGCTCACTCCCCGAAGGCCAGCGACGCCACCGCGTCGGGGCGGACGGCCAGCCCCTCGACCAGCGCCTCGAACTCGGCGGCGGTCAGCGTCTCGCGTTCCAGCAGCGCCTCGGCGACCGCGCCGAGCGCGGCGTGCGCGTCGGCCAGGACCGCCCGCGCCCGCTCGTGCGCCTCGTCGATGACCTTGCGGATCTCGGCGTGGATCAGCCGGCCCTCCTCCTCCGAGTAGGTCGCCGGCCCGTCCCCGGCCGGGTAGCGGTACAGCCCCAGCGCCGGGCTCATGCCGAGCTCGGTCACCATGCGCCGGGCCATCCGGCTGACCCGGTCCAGGTCGTCGTGCGCGCCGGTGGACGGCTCGGGGAACACCAGCTCCTCGGCCACCCGCCCGCCGAGCAGTCCCGCGATCCGGTCGACCATCAACGAGCGGGTGTGCAACGAGCGCTCCTCGCTCTCCAGATTCCACGTCGCGCCCAGGCTGCCGCCGCGGGGGATGACCGTGAGCCGGTGCGGCACCTTCCCACCCTCCAGCACGTAGCCGACCAGCGCGTGTCCCGCCTCGTGGTAGGCGACCATCGCCCGCTCCACATCATTGGTCCGCCGGGTCGCCGACGACACGCCCTGCACCGCCCGCGCCAACGCCTCGTCCACGTCGGCCATGGCGATCGCCGGGCGGCCCCGGCGGGCGGCGAGCAGCCCCGCCTCGTTCAGCAGGTTCGCGAGGTCCGCGCCCGAGAAGCCCGGGGTGAGCGCCGCGAGGGTGTCGAGGTCGACGTCGTCGGCCAGGCGCTTGCCGCGCGCGTGCACGTCCAGGATCGCCCGGCGCCGCGGCCGGTCGGGCAGCCCGACGGTGAGGTGGCGGTCGAAGCGGCCCGGGCGCACCAGCGCCGGGTCGAGCATGTCGGGCCGGTTGGTGGCCGCCACCACGATCACGCCGGCCTGCGCGTCGAAGCCGTCGAGCTCGGTCAGGATCTGGTTCAGCGTGTTCTCCCGCTCGCGGGTGCCCTCGTTGGCCGACCCGCGCCGGCCCCCGACCGCGTCGACCTCGTCGATGAACACGATCGCGGGCGCCATCGCCTGCGCCTCGGCGAACAGGTCACGCACCCGAGCGGCGCCCTCGCCGACGTACACCTCGACGAACTCGGTGGCCGCGACGTACAGGAACGCCGCGTTGGCCTCCCCGGCCAGCGCGCGGGCCAGCAGCGTCTTGCCGGTGCCGGGCGGCCCGTCCAGCAGCACCCCTTTGGGCACCCGCACGCCGAGCTCGGCGAAACGCCCGGGGTGGGCGAGGAAGTCGCGGATCTCGGTGATCTCCTCGGCGATGTCGTCCAGGCCCGCCACGTCAGCGAACGTGACCCGCTCGTCGGGCCCGTACTGGTGGCCGACGCTGCGGTCACGCAGCGACAGGCGCCGCTGGCGCTCCGGCGCGCGCAGCAGCCGCTGCACCGCGGTCACCAGGTCGTCCTGGCCGATCGCGGGCTTGGCGGCCCGCGAGGCGAGCAGCGCGCCCTCGTTGAGCACGTTGGCGAGGTCCGCGCCGGAGAAGCCGATCGCCTGCTCGGCCACCGCGGCCAGGTCGACGTCGTCGGCGAGGCGCTTGCCGCGGGCGTGCACCTGCAGGATCTCGTGGCGCTCGCCCGCCTTGGGGCGCTCCAAGCCGACCGTGCGGTCGAAGCGGCCCGGGCGCAGCAGCGCCGGGTCGAGCACGTCGGCCCGGTTGCTCGCCCCGACCACGAGCACCCCCGAGCGCGGCCCGAAGCCGTCCATCTCGGCGAGGATCTGGTTGAGCGCCTGCTCCTGCTCGTCACCCGACCCGCTGCCCGCCGAGCGGGCGGTGCGCCGCCGGCCGACCGCGTCGAGCTCGTCGATGAAGATGATCGCCGGCGCGTTCTCGCGCGCCTCCCGGAACAGGTCGCGCACGCGGGCGGCGCCCACGCCCACGTACAGCTCGACGAAGTCCGAGCCCGAGATCGAGAAGAAGCTCGCGCCCGCCTCACCCGCCAGCGCCCGGGCCAGCAGCGTCTTGCCGCAGCCGGGCGGCCCGTACAGCAGCACCCCCTTGGGCACCTGCGCGCCCAGCGCCGCGTAACGCTCGGGGTCGGCGAGGAACTCGACGAGCTCGCGCATGTCGTCGAGGGCGGCCTGCTGGCCCGCCACGTCGGCGAACGTCACCCCGGCGTCCTCGGGGTGGACCTGCCGGGCGCCGCTGAACACGTTGAACAGCCCGGTGCCCTTGCGGTAGGACAGCGCCATGTAGCCGAACACCGTCACGAGCATGAGGATCCCCAGCAGGCTCGTGACCGGGGTGCGCAGGCCCTTGAGGAACTGCCGGTCGATCGTCGTCGGGATGCGGTTCTCGATGACCACGTCGACGAGACGTTCCCGGCTCATCGACTGCAGGTACTCCACGTAGTAGTCGTGGACAGCGCCGCCCTCGTCGGTGTAGCGGCCCACCACCGCGGCGTCCTGGTCGAGGATGTGCGCGGTGTCGATGCGCCCGCGCTCGGCCAGGTCCACGAACGTGTCCAGGCGCAGCTCCTCGCCCGCCAGGCGCGTGTCGGTGACCCACAGCATGCCGACGAACGCCGCGAGCAGCAGGAGCAGGACGACCAGCGTCCACAACCCGATGCGGCTCTTCTTCGCCTCGCCGCTGCGGGTACGCCGCCGGCGGCTGCGGGTCTTGGTGTGCGTGGCGTCTGCTGCCATGGTCTGCTCGATCGTGTCGTGGTCGGTGGGCCGGTGCGCGTCCCCCGGCCCTTGGTTACACCGCCGCGCGCATCCACTGTCGGGCGCGCTCGTCGAGCTGCTCCTCGCCCATATCGTAGAGACGGAACAGCAGCCGGTGGGTGGCGTCGGCGTGGACCTGCTCGAGCGGGTTGCCCGCCGAGCCTTGCGTGAACTCCTTGAAGTCGCGGTAGAACGCCCAGAACCGCTCGACGCCGAACTCGTCGACCAGCCAGGACACCGCGGCGTTCACGTAGGCGTACTCCGCCGACGTGAGCCCCATGCCGGGGTCGCGGCGGGACAGGCGCAAGAACGTCATGTCGTCGAACGCGTCCGCCTCAAGGCCGCGCCGCCACACGCCGGTGCGCTGCTCGCCGGCCAGCGCCATCGCGCCGCCCTCGGCCACCCACACCGGGGTGCTCGGACGGGTGAAGCGCGACAGCGCCAGGTGGGCGAGCTCGTGCTGGAACACCTGCACCGGCGTGACGTCGGGCTCGAACTCGTGGCCGCCGTCGGGCGGCGCGTCCGCCATGTCGTGGCCGGGGTCGGCGCGCTCCTCGGGCGGCAGCTGCTCGGCCAGGACCGCGGCCAGGTTCACGCTCACGTGCCGGCTCTGCGGCACGCGCGAGCGCGCGTAGTCGGGCTCGGGGTAGTGGTAGGACGCGACCGCGATGGCGCGTGGGGGTCCCGCGGGGTTGCGGATCTCGGCGAACTCGGCGTCGTCGGCGGCGATCTGCACGACATGGGTGGGCGCGGGCTCCAGGGTCAGCTGCGGCACCAGCTGTGCGCGCGCCTGCTCGGCCAGGTCAAGCACCCGGCCCGGCTCGGCGAGGCCCGGCCGGTGCAACGCGAGGAAGTGCTCGGAGCGGGCCACCGCCACCGGCCCCGACGCCCACATCGGCGGCATCGGCACCGGGGTCTCGGTGTCTGGGACCACGATCTGGCTGTCGGCCACCCGCCAGGCGCCGTCGCGCTGCTCGAAGTCGCTGCGCAGCCGGAAGCTGAACGGGTTGTCCTCGGCCAGGCCCTCGTAGCGAAACACGACGTCGACCTTCGCGTTGTCGGCCACCAGCACCGGCGCACCGTCGACGTCGCGCCGGTCGAACGTCGCCTCCCGCAGCCGCAGCCGCAGCTCGGCAAGCGGCACGGCCTGCGCCTGGTCGGCCAGCGGCCCCTCCACCGCGCGGGCCGGCGGGTCCAGCGCCGCCAGGAACCCCTCGAGGTCGCCGGCCGCCAGCGCGTCCGCGCGGGTGTCGAGCAGCGCCTGGACGTCCTGCGCCGGCCCCAGCTCCGGCGCCGCCTGCGGGGCCGACTCCACGCATGCGGTGGCGAGCAGGACGATCAGCACCGCCGGGACGCCCCACGGGCGCCACCGCCGGTGTGCTGCGGAGTCGGTGGGGCAGCGCGGCTGCGACCTCCTCCCCGATCGCTGGGACAGGACAGGCACAGCCTCAAGGGCACCACCGCGGGGCGGCGGTGGCAATACCGCAATTTGTGTAGCGGGTCGTGCGAGGGACTCGGGCATGGACAGCGTCACCCACGGCCGGCCGAGGCGGGCGCACGGGGCCTGTGGCCGGGCCAGTCGCCGGCCAGTGCACCACCCTGCGGTGGTCGCACCCCGACGCCGACGCCTGACGTTGGGGGGGCGGTGTCCTTGACGGTGGTCGGCCTGCAGCCCGACACGACGTACCACTATGCGGTGTGGGTCCGCACCGCCACGGGCGAGCCCGGGGATCCGGGCGACCCGGGGGATCCGGGCGACGGGGGGGCCGGCGCCGGCGGAGCTGGTCGCGGCGGCCTGTCCGGGCGGGGCGGCTGCGGCGGGGTTCGCCGACCGTGCCGCGATCCCCCAGGCGCACCTGGAGGCGGTGGACTGCGTGGCCAGCCGCGACATCGCCCGCGGGTTCGCGGACGGGACCTACGGGCCGGCGCAGGCGGTGCGGCGCGACCAGATGGCGTCGTTCATCGTGCGCACGTTGCAGGCGGCCGGGGTGAGCCTGCCGGCGCCGCGTGCGCAGCGGTTCGTGGATGTGGCGGCCGGGTCGACGCACGACACGGCGATTCACCAGTTGGCCGCGGCGGGGATCGTGGCCGGCGGCCCCGGCGGACTGTCCGCCGACTTCTACGGGCCCGACCAGCCGATCCGCCGGGACCAGATGGCCTCGTTCCTGGTGCGCGCAGCCGGCTACGCCACCGGCAGCGAGCTGACCACCGACCAGTCAGCAGGTTTTTCGGACGTGCCCGCCGGCAACGTGCACGCCGCCAACATCGACACGGCCGCAGCGCCCGGGTTGGCGCAGGGCCGCGGCGACGGCACCTACGGCCCGGCGGCGCCGGACCCGGGTGGTGTCTGGCCGGCCCGCCCGGGTAGGTGCGTGCGTCTCATAGCCACATTTGCGTATTGCGACGTGTCCGGGGCGGGTGCAACGGTCAATCGGTGTTCGGGCGGTGTTGGGCAGTGTTCGCAACCCCGCCCCGGACGGTGACCCATCAGAAAGAGAAAGACGAACCCGATGATGATAAGCACCCTGGTGGGCGGAGCTGGTCCCGGTCGTGCCGTTGGTGCCATCGACCAGCGTCGTCGTGCACTCCCAAGAGGAGAACAGCAACTGCGGTAACAACACCAGCGGCCGGGAGTATGACTACAGCCTGGGGGTGGTCAATCCGTCCGAGGTGGACGCGCCCAGCGATGGGGGGCGGGGCCGTGGGGATCACTGTCATTGCGAGACGATCCAGAGCTACGCCGCCGACGACACGACCGAGGACGGCCCGCAGTTCGCCACCATCGCCGACCACCCAGCACGCTGTTCTGCCGGGTGGCAGGACAGCGACCCCATCCAAGCCTTGGCGCATCAACGTAGGCGACAATATCTGCTGGCACTCACTGGGCTACCAGCCGCCTTGAGACGGTTCTAACGCCCCGCCAGACTTCTCGAGCGACTGCACGGCACGATCGGGGACGTCCCCCCGATCGAAACGAGGCCGCCTATGATCTCCAACAGGAGACGACCACCCGGTTTGAATCCAATGAATTTTCCGCGTGCATCTCAGGACAGTCACCTGTTGGGCCAAGACGGGAAAAGCTATCGTCGGGCGTAGGGGAAGAAGTGCAGGGGTCGGTAGTGACGTCGTTGGGTGCCGGCGACGCTGCCCGACCCCCCTTCCCTGCGTGCTACCCCCACGTCGTCATGGGGTCGCCACGCTCGGGGAGCACCCGAGCGACCCCTGGTCCGACCGTGCCGTGGAACGCCAGTCGCGTGGCCGTGGCAAGCATCGGCGTGCCGGAACGCGGCTGCGACCTGGTCGACGCGTGAAGCCGGGCTCTGATTCGAGCAAAGGCGTGCGGCCTTGAGGATCGTGCTGGCCGACGACGAGGATCTGTTTCGCGGGGCGCTCGTCGCGCTGCTCGAGCTGGAGCCGGATGTGGAGGTCGTGGCCGCGGTCGGCAACGGCGAGGATGCCGTGGCCCAGGCCCTGGAGCACCGGCCCGACATCCTGCTGCTCGATGTGGACATGCCAGGCAGGGACGGCATCGAGGCCGCCGCGGACATCCGCGCGCTCATGGACGTGCCGATCGTGATCGTGACCCGCCAGGCACGCCCCGCGGTGCTGCGCCGAGCCCTGCAGGCGGGGGTCCAGGGGTTCGTCCACAAGACCACGCCGGCCCAGCGTCTCATCGCCATCCTGCGCGACGTGCAGATGGGCAAGCGGTACATCGATCCGGAGATCGCCGCACAGGCGCTGACCGAACAGGAATGCCCCCTGACCCCCAGGGAAATGCAGGTGCTCGGGCTCACCCTGCAGGGGGAACCGGTGGCGGCCATCGCCGAGCAGGTCTGCCTCGCGGCGGGCACGGTCCGCAACTACCTGTCCTCGGCCATGGGCAAGCTCGGAGCCAGGAACCGGTTCGAGGCGGCCCGCATCGCCGCCGAGAAGGGCTGGATCTAACCGGCCATGAGGTTCCTGAACACGCCCGCCACCTTTCAGGAGCTAGCGAAATGAGCGACGGCGACCCGCGGCAACACGGCCGTCATGGCCTGGTCGACCCAGTTCGTACGGTCCCCGCGGCGGGCGTCGACTGGTGTCCCCACTGCGACCTGCGCCTCGACACATGCCCTCCAGAAGAGCACAGGCATGCACTTGTGTGGGACCTCGCCCATTCGCTGGCGGGCGGCCTTGACCGGCTCGAGGTGTGGTGCGACACAGCCAGGCTACGCAGCAGTGACGCCGTGGGATGGAAGCTGCTCACCGGGTCGAGGCAACACCCTCGGGACCACGCGCGACGACTATTGCTGTGGGACGAAGGCGTGATGGCCACCACCCGAGACGACCTTCTGCCAGTTCGCTGGTGACCAGACCTCGCACGCCGGCCAGAAGACCTCGCGGGGGGCCAGGAACGTGTGGTCCACCGAGCCGATCGAGACCGTGGCGGTGGCGATGAGTCGGTGTTTGGCGCCGAGGTTGAGCGTCACCGCATGCTCGCGTTCCCGCCACGTCGCAGATGTGAGTCATCCGGGTGTGAGGCGGCCGAGCGGTGGTTGCGGGCCGAGTGGCACGATCGAAGAACAGCAATGGGGCGTGCGTCCAGCGCACGATTTCCGGGGGTCCGGCTGCCAGAGGTGGAGCGCCGTCCGAGTGTGTGGACCGACTGGGCCGGGCCGGGCTGCGACATGCCTGGTGCCCGTAGGCCGCCGGGTGCGGGCGTGCTTGAGGCTTCAGCTTGCTGCTTGGCGTCTGTGCGCGTACGCCAGGACGCTCAGCACGATCGTGCCGTCAGCACGGATGTCGTCGATGACGGCCTCGAACGGGCCGGAACCGCCGTCGGCGACCATCACGTGGTCGCCTGGCTGGGGCTGGCGGGTCTCGTCGTCCCAGTCGACCAGGCCCGAGTAGGCACGGCCGCCGTTGACCCGCACGAAGGTCAGGTCGGCGGCCAGCAGGGGCAACTGCTCATTCATGGGTGTCATGGTACCCGGGCGGCACCTGCTGGCGGGGGTCGAAGACCCGCAGCGCCGCGTTGTAGGGATCGAGCAGCAGGGCACGGATAAGCTTGCGCTCCGCGGGCCGCAGACGCTGGTCGTAGGGCGGCAGGTGGTCGGGGTAGGCGGCCACGATCACGTCGGCGTGCCGGTCCGAGAATGGGGTGAGCACCCCGTCTTCTTCGACGTCGGTGGCCACGAGGTCGTAGCGGTGCCTTCGGAGCTCTGCCACGGTGGCCAGCCCGTACAGCGACTGGCCGAGCCCGGCGGTCAGCACCTGGGCTTCGCGCTCGTCAGCGACGATGAACACCGAGATCGTGATCGCGCCGGCGGCGTCGTAGCCCGGCAACGTCCGGTACAGGGCAGCGTCGCGGAGGCATCTCCTCATTCAGTCCGGCGCATGGAGCGGCACAACCACGTCGTCGTCGGGCGGGGGGGCTCAGGTCGGCGGCGTTGCTGATCGACCGGTGGTCACCAGCAGATCCCCCAACGCCACATCACGCTGCCCGAACCGTAGCGGCAGCGCGTCCCGTCCGACCGACCGGCCGGCCAGCCCCACGGTGCGGAACCAGCACCACTCCACATCGTCGCGCATCCGCACCCGCCACCACAGCGACGACGGCCTCGCCGCGCGCTTCAGGCAGTTGTACGACCGCACAGGCTGTCGCAAAATTGAGGATGTGAGGTCCGGGCGGCCGGTTTTTCGGGGTCG
>JBBDQS010000060.1 GCA_040905805.1 Egibacteraceae bacterium
GCCGGCTGCGGGAGCAGCCGGCGGCCGTGGTGCGGGAGAACCCCTAGAAGAGGCGGTCGAGCAGGTCACCACCGTCCGACTCGCCGTCGTCCGCGGGGGACGCTGGGTCGTCGGGTGTGGTGGCGGCCTCGTCAGGTGTGGTGGCCTCGTCGGGTGTGGCGGCCTCGTCGGGTGTGGCGGCGTCGCCGCTCACGTCCTGACCTCCGAGGGGCAGGTCGAGCACGCCGTCGACTGGCTCGGTGACGGTGTCGATGACGTCGGTGTCGATGACCTCGGTGTCGACGACGTCGAGGTCGACGTCGTCGAGCAGGTCGCCGCTGGGATCCGGGGCGGTCCCGACACCCAGCAGGTTAAGGGCACCCTCCACCACGTCGACCGAGTTGGTCGACACGTCGGTCAACTCGGTGACGTCCAGGAGGCGAACGAGGAACGACGCCATCTGGTCGCGGCGCACCGACTGGTCGGGCGCGTAGGTGGTCGCGGTCTGACCGGTGGTCAGCCCGAAGATCTCGAATGCGGCATCGATGTTCTGGCTGTGCACGTTGGTGGCGGCCACGTCGGAGAAGTAGCCGGTCTCGAGCGCCTCGAAGGTCGTGCCGAACAGGGTGTTGGCGGCACGCATGAGGAACGACGCCATCTGGTCACGGCGCACTTCCTCAGCCGGCGCGTAGCTCGTCGCCGTCTTGCCTTGCGTGATGCCCAGAGCCGCGAGCTGGTTGATCGCGTCCTCGTGAACGTTGCCGGAGATGTCGGTGAACCCCTGGTCCGACGGCGAGGGGATGTCGATGCCGCCGGCAGCCTCCAACGTGCGGACGATGAAGGACGCCATCTGGTCGCGACGCACCGCGTTGCGCGGTGAGTACGTGCTGCCGTCCTCGCTGCCGTGGGTGATCTCCTGGGCGAACGCACAGTCCACCGAGGCGAGATGCACCTCGGCGATCTGGTCACGGTCGGTGAAGGGCACCTCGGGCGCGGGTATGGAGCACACGTTCGCCGGGTCGATGACCCGGGGGTCGTCGGTGGCCTCCTGTGCCCCGATGGAATTGCCGAGCGGCAGCAACAGCAGCGTGGTCACGATGGTTGCGACCCCGGCGAGGAGCCACCAGGAGCGGGGGGTGGCGCGGAGCCTGGTGTACATGCCGCCCCCCATCTAGTTCGTCGCCTCGGCAGCGGGTACCCGGTCACGGTTGGTCAGGTCGTAGCCCCGGTGGGGCGTCGCCAGGTACGGGAACTCGGTCAGGAACGGCTTGTCGTTGCCGACCACGCCGTCGGTCAGCTCGTTGTTGGGGGAGACGTTGAAGTCGGGCGTGAACGGGGTGCCGCCGGCGACGGCGCGCAGCGAGATGTCCACGACGTCGTCGCCGGGACGGCGTCCGTTGGGGAAGCCGTCGTTCTCCCCGGCCAGCAGGCCGAGACGGTTGTTGGCGTTGAGGTTGGTGTTCGAGGGGTCGATGTCCATGTTCAGGCGCATCATCTCCGACGGACGGGAGAAGTTCGGCGACTGGTTGACGTCCTCGATGCCGGTGAGGAAGATCGACACGAGGTCCTCACGCGGTGCGGGCGGCACGTCAAGGCCGTAGACGGCGTTGATCTGGCCGGCCAGGATCGGGTCGGTGACCAGCGGGATCGGGCCCTCGGTCGACAGCGGGGGTGCGTCGAGCTGCGGGAAGACGTCGGCGTCGGCCGATGGCGGGATCGAGTTGAAGGCGTCCTTCACTCCCAGTGGGACGACGACCTCGTTGACCAGGGGCATCCCGAGGCGGGAGACCTGCACCCAGCGGCCGCGATGCACCGGAGCCGCGCTGGAGTTCTGCGCGAAGACCCGGACCTTGCGACGCTCCGCGGTGGAGTAGACGCCGATGACGGGGTCGTCGGCGGCGCCGCGCAACAGGGCCTTGGGCACCTGCACGCCGATCGTGTGGACGTTGTAGCCGGCGAAGGTGTCCCGGCCGTCCTCGGCGTCGCGCGGGGAGAGGGCGTGGGCGCCCTGGAACGGGCGCAGGGTGCCGATGTCGAAGATCGAGGCGATGTCGACGTAGAAGCCGTCGTCGCGCTGGCCGGCGAAGGCGCGGATGCCGTCACCGACGTCGTGGACGGCCTGCTGCGCGAGCTGCTCGTAGTTGGCGTCGTCGCCGGTGGTGATGGGCCCGACGTGCTCGGGCGGCAACGTCAGGTTGCTGCCGAGCTCGGTGCGCTGGCCGTCGCGGACCTCGAACACCGACATGGTCTGGCGGAAGTTGTAGGTGTCGTCGGACAGGTTCTCGATGGGCAGGGAGCCGCGACCTTCGAGGAAGGCGACGGGGTCGCCGTAGAGGTACTCGTTGGGGTTCTGGATGGCGTTCTGGAAGCGGAACTCGTAGGTGATGTCCGGGTTGGCATCGCCGGTGTTGTCGATGTGGATGTTGTAGCGCACGTCCTCGCCGAACCGGAAGTAGTTCGGGCCGCCGCCGGGCTCCTGGAACGGCACGAAGTTGGACAGCAGCGTGACGGTGTCAGGCCGGTCGGGGCTGGTGAACGCGTACAGGTCGGTGTTGTCGGCGACGGGGTCTTCCATGATCAGTGGCGCTTCGCGGTGGCTCGACGCGTCGGCGGTCGACAGCAGTGCCATCGCGACCGCCACGGCCAGGCCGAGCGCGAGTAGCGCGCCGACTGACCGCGTGCGGGCGGCGGAGAGGGAAAGGGACATGCAATCCTCCTTGGGAAAAGCGGGGGTGAAAGCAGTTCTGGGTGTGGCTACGTGGTTGCGCGGGGCGGACTCCGATCGTCGTTCATCGCGGTGTCCTGCTGTCCAGGACCCCGATGACCGTCCAGTCCTGGCCGATGGGAGCCACGACAGCGCGCAGCTCGACGGGCTCGGTCACGGGGACGACACGCGCCCACTCCAGGACCGGCTCGCCGTAGGACGCGAGGAAGCTGTTGGTGTCGAACCCCTCGTTGAAGCGCTCGACGTCGCCGACCTGCACCGCTCCGCCGGCGTCGCACAGCGCCCGCGCGAGGGCCGGCAGCCCGAGGACGACCGTGTGCTCCCCGTCGGGCTCGCAGCGCTGGTGGGATGCCGCCCAGGCGCGGACCGCGTCGGCAGCCTCACCCTCGGGGGGGTGCAGAGGCTCGAAGGTCGACTCCTGGAGGGCCACGGCCCAACCGTCGCCCTCGGCCACGACCACCCAGGTCGCCCGCGCTCGTGCCGGCACGAGCCCGACCGACGGGTCAAGGCTCGGCTCGAACCTGACCAGGCTGACGACCGCCGCCCGGCCGTCGTCTGCGGTGACACCCTCGACCTCGTAGTCGGTGACCGGCGGGAGGACATCGGCGTGCGTGGCGACCCAGCCGGCAGGGGTGCGGTACTCCTGGCGGTCGGGAAGGCTCAGCAGCAGGTAGGAATCGGCCAGATCGCCAGCGAGCTCGGCGTCGAGGAAGGCGGTCACCGCGCCCTCCGGTGAGCCGGCTGGCACCCCGGGCTCGACGGTGCCGGTGATCTCCGGGACGTTGGCCGGCTCACCGATCGGCAGCTGCGTGGTCTCCAGTGCGTCGCCGGTGGGCGAGGCATCACGATCGCGCACGGCCGCGATGCCGGCGGTGAGCCCGACTCCCAGCGTCAGGCTGACGACCGCCACCAGCAACATGCGCAGAGTGGTAGGGCCGCCACGCGGGGTGATGGCTGGGTCACCCCCGTCTGGCGACCGCGTGTCGGTCTGGTCCGCGGCGACGTCGCTGTCCACGTGATGCGCTGTCAATTGCCGAGCCTTTCCCGCGTGGGCCCATCCGGGCCGGAGCTGGGGACGAACGTGATGATGCAGGGCACGTTCGGCGCAGGCCGGGTCCCGGGTGGGTCCGATTTCTCCACCACGGCCAGATCACCGGTGAGAGCCACAGCGGTGAACACACCGAGTTCGGATGATTTCGGCTGTTTTCCACATCTTCAGGTTTTTGATCACGCTTATACGATTATGTAGGATGCTACCCTTTCCGCCATTCGACACACACGATCCGGGGAGTGCATGAGCACGCAGGAAGGCAAGCGGGGCCGTTCGGTGACCGTGGTCACCGTGGCGGTGATGGCGCTGCTGACCGGTGTGGCGATCGGACGCTTCGTCACCTTCGAGCCGGCCGGGGCGCCGGTCGAGTCGGTGGTGGTGGCCGGAGCGTTGGAGGACCGGGTCGCCACGTTGGAGCGCGCGGTGGAGGCCGACCCTGCTGACCTGGAGTCGTGGCAGGCCCTCGGCATCGCCTACACCCAGCGGGCCTTCGAGGTCGGCGACCCGGCGTTCTACACGCTGGCGGCGCGCGCCCTGGACCGCGCCGAGGCGCTGGACCCGGATGCCGCGGGCACCCTGCTCGGTCGCGGCCACCTCGCTCTGGCGCTGCACGACTTCGCGGAGGCCCGCGAGTACGGCCAGCGGGCGCGCACGCTCCGACCGCACAGTGCCGAGATCCTGGGGGTGCTCGTCGACGCCGCCGTGGAGCTGGGCGACTACGAGGCGGCTGGTGAGCACCTGCAGGACATGCTCGACCGGCGACCCGGCCTGCCCGCCCTCGCGCGTACGGCCTACCTGCGTGAGCTGCACGGGGATCTGTCCGGGGCCGTGGAGGCGATGCGGCGTGCGGAGTCCGCGGGCTCCGGGTCCGTCTTCGACGTGGCGACCGTCCAGGCGTTGCTCGGTGACCTGCACGTGGAGCGTGGCGCGCTCGACGATGCGCAGGCGGCCTACCAGCGTGCGCTCGACGCGTCCCCGGGCATCGTGGCCGGTGACGTGGGACTCGCCCGCGTCGAGGCGATCCGCGGGGACATGGGTGCTGCCATCGAGCGCCTGACCGCGGTCGTCGACCGCTTCCCACAACCCGACGCGGTCATACTGCTCGGTGAGCTGCACAGCCACGTCGGCGACGAGGACCGCGCGCGGCAGCAGTACGCGCTGGCGCGGACGATCGCGCGCCTGCAGGAGGATGCGGGGCAGAACATCGACCTGGAGCTGGCGCTGTACGAAGCGGATCGCGGCGACGATCCCGACCGTGCCGTGGAGCTCGCGCGGCAGGCCTACGACGCCCGGCCGGAGAACGTGTACGCGGCGGATGCGCTGGCCTGGGCGCTGCTGCGCGCCGGCCGCGCCGAGGAGGCCGTCCCCTACATGGAGGACGCGCTGCGCCTGGGCAGCGCGGATCCGTTGGTGCGCTACCACGCCGCCGAGGTGTTCGCGGCCACCGGCGACGCGGAGCGGGCGGGCCTCGAGCTGGCCGCGGCGCTCGACCGCAACCCGTGGTTCTCCTTCGCCCACCGCGAGCGCGTGGTGGAGCTGGCCGACCGCCTGGGGCTGGCCGACCGCCTGGGGCTGGCCGACCGCCTGGGGCTGGCTGACCGCCTGGGGCTGGCTGACCGCCTGGGGCTGGCCGCGTCGGCCACAGCGCAGGGCACCCTGTGAGACCCGTCAGCACGGCCCTGCGGCGCGCGATGGTCCTCGCCGGTGCGCTGGTGCTCCTGGTGCTCGCCCCGATGGGCGCCGCGTCGGCGCACCCGCTCGGCAACTTCACGACCAACACCTACGCCGGCCTGGTCATCGGGGCCGAGGGCATCACGGTCGACTACGTGCTGGACCTCGCCGAGGTGCCGGCGTTCCAGGTCATCGAGCGCCTGGGTCGGGGAGCCGACGGACACCTGGATCCCGACGCCGCACAGGATTACCGCACGGGTCAGTGCGCCGAGCTCTCCGAGGGTCTGGAGGTGCACGTCGACGGGAAGCCGGTTGCCCCTGAGGTGGTTGCGGCTGACCTGTCGTTCCCCCAGGGGGAGGCTGGGCTGGACACCCTCCGGCTCGAGTGCCGCCTCGGGTTCGAAACGCCCGCGTTCGACGGTGAGCGGACCATCACGGTGACCGACGGCAACTTCCCCGAGCGCCTGGGCTGGCGGGAGATCACCGCGGTGGGTGACGGGACCACCGTGATCGACAGCGACGTCCCCGCCGACCCGGTCAGCGCTCGCCTCACCGACTACCCCGACGAGCTGCTGCAGTCGCCGCTGCGGCAGCGCGAGGCCGTGGTGACGGTGCGTCCGGGCGGTGCGGGAGCAACCGGCCCGACGCCCACCGACCCGGGCGAGTCGATGGTCGGCGGGCTGGAGCGGCTGACGACCGCATTCACCGACCTGGTGTCGACCCAGGACCTCACGGTGGCGTTCGCGTTCCTGGCCACGGGCATCGCCATACTCCTCGGAGCCCTGCACGCGTTGGCGCCGGGGCATGGCAAGACGGTGATGGCCGCCTACCTCGTGGGCAGCCGGGGAACCTCACGGCAGGCCCTCCAGCTGGGAATGACGGTCGCCATCACCCACACCGCCGGGGTGTTCGGCCTGGGGCTGGTCCTGACCGCCTCCCAGAGCGTCGCCCCCGAGCAGCTCTACCCCTACCTCGGGCTGGCCAGCGGCCTGCTGTTCGCCGGCGTGGGTGCCATGCTGCTCCGTCGTGCAGTGCGGGCGCGGCGCCGTGGCCACGCCCACGGCCACACCCACGACCACGGCCACGACCACGACCACGGCCACGACCACGGTCACGGCCACGAGCATGGCGACGAACCGTTGACGTGGCGCAGCCTCCTGGCCCCGGGACTGGCGGGCGGACTCGTTCCGAGCCCGTCGGCGTTGGTGGTCCTGCTCGGGGGGATCGCGATCGGCCGGGCGTGGTTCGGTGTCACGCTGGTGGTGGCCTACGGCATCGGCATGGCAGCGACCCTGGTGGGCGCCGGCTACCTCCTCCTGCGCGCCCGCACGCGGTTCGCGGGGCGAGTGTCCTCAGGGCGTTGGGTGCGCATCTCGAGTGCCCTGCCGGTTGCCACCGCCAGCCTGATCGTCGTCGGCGGCTTCGTCATCGCCGCCCGGTCGCTCGGGGGCGTCTGACGCCCACCGACGACGCGAAGAGGCGGGGCCGGGCCAGACGCCC
>JBBDQS010000061.1 GCA_040905805.1 Egibacteraceae bacterium
TGCGGCCCAACCACCCTCGCATCGGGTCACGAGGGCGGTACAAGCCGGGTTGGACGGAGAGTTCCAGCAGCCAGTGCGCGGTGACCGGTCATGATGGCCGGGCTACCCACCGCCCCACTGACTGCTGGAGTCAACCATCCTTGCCTACACGCGCCTGTCTGTCATCGACCGTGAGGAGATCAGCCGATCGTTGGCCGCTGATCCCGACGTGACCTGGACCGAGGTGGGCCGGCGCCTCGGCCGCCACCGCGCCACCGTGGCCCGCGAGGTCGCCCGCAACGGCGGGCGTGCCAGCTACCGCGCCGGGCGCGCCCACGCCCGCGCACAGAGCCTACGGCCGTGCCGGACAGCGCTGCTGTCGCACGACCGTGGCCTGGCCGCCAAGATCACCGCGCATCTGAAGACCGGCTACTCCCCGGCGGGCACCGCTCACCTGCTGGGCGGGGTGTGCACCGAGACGATCTACCGGGCGGTGTACACCGGGACCCTGGACGTCAAGGCCTGCGACGTGCTGCGCTCCCGCCGCCACCAGCGACGCCGCCGCGACCACCGCGCGACGTCGCACTTCCTGGGCGCGTTCACGTCCATCCACGACCGGCCCGCCGCCGTCACCGACCGTGTCGAGTTCGGCCACTGGGAAGGCGACCTGATCATCGGGGCGCGCAACGCCTCGGCGCTGATCACCCTCAACGAACGCACCTCACGCACCCAGATCGTGCTGAACCTGCCCCACGGCTACCGCGCCGAACCCACCATCGAACGCCTCGGCGACTGGGCCGCCACGATGCCCCACAACGTCCTCAAGTCCATCACCTGGGACCGTGGCTCCGAGCTGGCCCACTGGGAGAGCCTGGCGATGCACTGGGGCGTGGACGTGTACTTCGCCGACGCCCACAGCCCATGGCAGCGCGGCCAGAACGAGAACGGCAACCGCCAGCTGCGCTACTGGCTGCCCAAGGGCACCGACCTATCCCGCCACGCCCAACGCGACCTTGACGCCATCTGCAACGTCCTCAACACCCAGCCCCGCAAGTCCCTGGCCTGGAAGGCACCCAACGACCTGTACGCTGTCCATGCCGCGCGCTAGTACCTGGAATTCTCCGACCCCCCGCGGCTCTAGAACAAGGAGCCATGCGATAGCTGCCGGGCGTTACCAC
>JBBDQS010000062.1 GCA_040905805.1 Egibacteraceae bacterium
TGGGGTGCCGGGACGCGCGCAGGGGGCTAAGGTTTTCAGCGAGCGCAGCGTCCCCCGGAGCGGGTCCCGGCACCCCACCGGCAAGCACAGCCCGAGCGGGTCCCGGCACCCCACCGGCACGGGTCCCGCAGCAAGTGAAGCCGCGATGCCGACGCACGAGGTCACCAACCAGCCCCCACCGCGCACCGGCGACACCTACGCCGAGGACGTCGCGCTGGCCGAGGCGGTCGCGCGCGAGGGCGGGGCGTGGGCCGACGACGAGCTGCACGCGCTCGGCGCGCTGGCCGGCGATCCGGCGTGGCACGACCGCGGCCGGGCCGCGAACGAGCACCGGCCCGAGCTGCGCACCCACGACCGCTTCGGCCACCGCATCGACGAGGTGGCCTACCACCCCGCCTACCACGACCTCATGCACACGGCGGTGGGCCACGGCCTGCACGCGGCGCCGTGGGCGCTGGACCGCGCGGGCGCGCACGTCGTGCGCGCCGCCAAGTTCCTGCTGTGGAGCCGGGTGGACGCCGGCCACCTGTGCCCCATGTCGATGACCTACGCGGTGATCCCCTCGCTACGGCGGGCTCCCGCCGTGGCCGCCGAGTGGGAGCCGCGGGTCACCGCCGCCGTGTACGACCCGCGCCTGGTCCCGGCCGACCAGAAGGCGGGCGCGCTGTTCGGGATGGCCATGACCGAGAAGCAGGGCGGCTCCGACGTCCGCGCGAACTCGACGCGCGCCGTGCCGGCCGGGGACGAGGACGCCTCCCTGCTGACCGGGCACAAGTGGTTCTGCTCGGCGCCGATGTCCGACGCGTTCCTCGTGCTGGCCCAGGCACCCGAGGGGCTCAGCTGCTTCCTGGTCCCCCGCCACACCCCCGACGGGGCGCGCAACCCCTTCCGGCTGCAGCGGCTGAAGGACAAGCTCGGCGACCGCTCGAACGCCTCCGCCGAGGTCGAGCTCGCCGACACCTGGGGCCGGCGGATCGGCGAGGAGGGCCGGGGGGTGGCCACCATCATCGAGATGGTCGCCCACACCCGCCTGGACTGCGCGGTCGGGGCGGCCGCGGGCATGCGCCACGGGCTGGCCGAGGCCGCCTGGCACGTGGCGCACCGTCGGGCGTTCGGGGCGCGGCTGGCCGACCAGCCCCTGATGCGCGCGGTCGTCGCCGACCTCGCCGTCGAGTCCGAGGCGGCCACCGCGCTGGCGCTGCGCCTGGCTCGCGCCTTCGACGCCGCCGCGGGCGACGCGCACGAGGCCGGCCTGCGGCGCCTGGCGATGCCGGTGGCGAAGTACTGGCTGTGCAAGCGCGCGCCGGTGCACGCCGCCGAGGCGCTCGAGTGCCTGGGCGGCAACGGCTACGTCGAGGAGTCGGGCATGCCGCGGCTGTTCCGCCAGAGCCCGCTGAACGGCATCTGGGAGGGCTCGGGCAACGTGCAGTGCCTGGACGTGCTGCGCGCGCTGGTGCGCTCGCCGGAGTCCGTGGAGGCGTTCCTCGCCGAGGTCGATGGGGCCGCGGGCGCAGACCGGCACCTGGACACCGCGGCGCAGGGTCTGCGCGCCGCCCTGACGGACGGGGCCGAGGCCACCGCCCGCTCCACCGCTGAGGCCACCGCCCGCGTCACGGTGGAGCGCATGGCGCTGGTGCTGCAGGCCGCGCTCCTGGTCCGCCACGGCGACCCCGCGGTCGCCGACGCGTTCGTGCGCACCCGCCTCGCCGGGCAGGGCGGCCGGGCGTTCGGGACCCTGCCCACGGGGGCGGACCTCCCCCGCATCCTCGCCAGGGCCCACCCGGCGCTCGCCTGACCCGCACATCCTCGCCACCCGCCGGCCCGGCCCGGGCCCTGACCCCTCCGTTCAGGTCTCGCCGCTGGTGACCCGCAGGACCCGCAGGCGGTGGCCCGCGTACAGGGTGGCGCCCACCGTCACGGCCAGCAGCAACGCGACGGCGGCGCCGAAGCTCACCGCCGATGACACACCCAGCGGCTGTGCCGCGGCGCCGAGCAGCCGCTCGGTGACGGCCAGCGCCCACTGCTGGATGCTCAGCACCTGGGCTCCCGGGACGAACCCGCCGATCAGCGACTCCCAGATCAGCGCGTACAGCAGGCCGACCACCACCGCGTTGCGGGTGACCACCGCGAGCAGGAGGAACACCGCGCAGTACGCGACCCCGGCGACGAGCGCGCCGACGCCGTAGGCCACCGCGAGCCTGTCCGCACCGCCCCACAGCACCAGCCCGGCCACCAGCATCGGCACCGCAGCGACAGCCGTGACGACCCCCACCGACACCGCCAGCTTCGATGTGACGATCGTGGAGCGCCGCAGGGGCTTCGCCAGCAGGTAGACCACCGACCCGTCGTCGATCTCGGGGCCGATCGCCCCGGTGCCGGCGATCAGGGCCAGCAGCGGCACGATGGTCCCGAGCCCGAAGCCACCGAGCAACCCGATCGTGGCGCCGTCACCGACCCCGGCGAACACCCGCAGCGTCACGGACAGCAGCAGCAGGATGGCCGGCAGCGCCAGCAGCACCAGGGCGCGGCGCCGGCCGAGGAGGCTGCGCGCGGTGAGCTGGGCGACGGTGGCGTTCATCGGGCCACCAGGTAGGCGAAGACGCTCTCGAGCGCCTCGTCGGCAGGAGAGACCTCGTACAGGCGGATGCTGTGCGCCGCGGCCAGCTGGGGCAAGGCGCGCACGAACCGGGCCACGTCGGACGCCTGCACGTGCAGGGCCGTGGCGTCGTCACCGCTGTCGGTCATCTGGTGCGTGCGTCCCGACGCCGCTCGGCCGCCGGTCGCCGACACCAGCTCGACACCCGCTGCGCTGACCTCGGCGATGATCGCCGAGGCCAGCGCCCGGTTGTCGTCGGAGCGAATCCAGTACTGATGCGGCCGCTCGGTCATCAACCGCCGGATGTGGCGGAAGTCTCCGGATGCCGCGTGCCGCCCGGCCACCACCACCTGGATGTCGCCGGCGATCTGCTCGACCTCCTCGAGGATGTGCGAGCTGAACAGGATCGTGCGACCCTGCTCGCCCATCGTGTGCAGCAGGTCCATGAGCTGCATGCGCTGACGCGGGTCCATGCCGTTGAACGGCTCGTCGAGCAGGAGCACCGGCGGCTCGTGGACCAGCGCGGTGGCGACCTTGATGCGCTGCTTCATGCCCTTGGAGTACGTCGAGATGTCCCGGTCGGCGAACGGCGACATCTGCACGGTCTCCAGCGCTGCGGCCGCCGCGGCACCCGGGTCTGCCAAGCCGTGGAGCTTCGCGTTGGCGAGCACGAAGCTCGCCCCCGACACGGCGTCGTACATGGCCTCCCGCTCGGGCACGAGGCCGACGCGCCGGTAGATCTCCCGGTTGCCCCAGACCGTCTCGCCATCGAGGGTGACCGTGCCGCCCGACGGGGGCAGGAAGCCCGCCATCATGTTGATCAGGGTGGACTTGCCGGCGCCGTTGGGACCGAGCAGGCCGGTCACGCCCGGCCCGATCGACATGGTGACGTCGTTGACGGCGACGACGTTGCCGAACCACCGCGACACCTGGTCCAACGTCAGGGTGGTCATGTCACCGACACCGATCGGTAGCGCAGCAGCAGGGCCGCGAAGCAGCCGACGACGAGCAAAAGCGCGGCAAGCCCGAAGGCGGCGGCGCCGGCCGCACCGGGCGGCGTCGGCAGCGGGCTGGCCGCGCCGAGCAGCGAGCTCTGGATGCCCTCGACGAGGGTGTAGGGCGACAGGAGGCCGAGGTAGGCGGCGGCGTCACCCACACCCTCCTCGATCGCGATGCCCTGCGCCACGCCCTGCACGCCCGACATGACGACGAGGACCGTGACGACCGCGGCCACCGCCAGCCCCCGTCGCGGCGTCACGGCAGCGACCACCATGCCGAAGCCGGCGAGGATGAGCGAGAGCGCCGCCGCGCCGGTCACCGCGCGCGCGTAGTCCGGGATCTGCGCACCGATGGGGAGCCCGAGGACGAGCGCGCCGAGGAACATGATGGTCAGGGGCGCCGCCGTGAGCACGAACAGGGCGGCGGCCATGGCCCCGTACTTGCCGAGGACGTAGTCCACGCGTTCGAGCGGGCGCGAGAGGTACAGCGCCATCACACGGAACCGCAGGTCGCGCGAGACCAGCGCCGGCGCCTGCGCCGCGACGAAGATCGAGGTGACCAGCTGGATGCTGAGCAGGTAGGAGGGGTAGCCGGCGACGAGCTCGGTCGCGCGCGTCACCGCGGTGATCGCGACGATGGCCAGGGCCGGCAGGCACATCACCGCCAGCAGCAGCATCGGCATGACCTTGGAACGGCCGCTGCGCCCCAGCCCGTAGGCGCCCCGCAGGCTGTCGACGAACAGCGATCTGCGGATGTAGCCGCGGCCGCCACGCTGCCCGTCGAAGTGGCGGTACCCGATGTCGTGGATGACCCCCTGCGCGCCGGAGGGGCCGGCGGCGCTCGCCGTGGCCGGGGTGTCAGACGGCATCGCCGTCACCGCCGGTCCCAGCCGAGGCGAAGATCTCCGCCATGCGATGACGGCGGCGCTCGAGCCTGATCAGCCCGACCCCCGCCGCGGCGACCGTGTCGCGCACCACGTCGTAGGTGGTGTCGCCGTGCAGCGCCACCTCGAGGAGCCGTCCCGCCGCGCGGACCTCCAGTCCCGCGTCGCCGAGCAGCGCGAGCAGCTCGTCCTGGCGGTCGTCCACCTCGACGACGACCACCTGGCTGGATGCGGTGACGTCCGCCGTGGAGGAGGACCGCAGCAGCTGGCCACCGTCGATGACGACGACGTGGTCGCAGACCCGTTCCAGCTCGCCGAGGAGGTGGGAGGTCACCAGGACCGAGATGCCGAAGTCCGCGTTGATGCGCTGGACGAGGCCGAGCATGTCGTCGCGGCCGGCGGGGTCCAGGCCATTGGTCGGCTCGTCGAGGAGCACGAGCTGCGGGTCGTGGACCAGCGCCTGCGCGAGCTTCACCCGCTGGCGCATGCCGGTCGAGTAGCCGCCGATCGGCCGGTAGCGCTCCTCGTAGAGCCCGACATGGCGAAGGATGTCCGCGGTTCGCTCCCGCGCCGCCGTCGCGGGCAGTCCCGACATCCGGGCCATGTGGACGACGAGCTCGGTCGCGGACAGGTCAGGCGGGAGGCAGTCGTGCTCGGGCATGTAGCCGACGCGTTCGCGAATCGCGGCGCCCTCCCGGGCAACGTCGAGGTCGAGCACGGCGGCACGGCCGTTGGTGGCGGGCAGGAGCCCGAGCAGGATCTTGATCAGCGTCGACTTGCCCGCGCCGTTCGCACCGATCAGGCCGATGACCCCTGGGCTGATGTCGACGCTGAGCTCGGACACGGCCGTCACCTGACCGAAGCGCTTGGTGAGCCCCTCCGTGACGATCAGCGACATGCGGGGTGACCCTCTTCACCGCTCTGTGCGAGGGGTATCCATGGGTGAGCGGTGGCACCTGACACGAAGGCTCCTCAGATCACGGTTCGCCGCGGCGGCGAAGGGAGCCAGCATGGCGGCCCGTTCAAGGATGCACCATCGGGGATTTCCCTGAGGACACTCGGTCGTGCGGGAAGCCCCGGACCGGGTGGTGCTACCGCGGTTGGGGGGAGAACGGGAGCACCGTGGCCAAGTGGCGCCGTCTCGCTCGGCTTGTTCGCGGTACGCCGTGTGCTGCTCGTCTGATCGGCCCCGACCGCGGGGCCGGCCTGCCATGGGCCTTGCTGGAATTGCACACAAGCACGTGTCGATGCTTGACAACGGTCTCCAGAGCATGGCATCATGGGAACATGCGTTCGAGTCCAGCGTCGTCGAGTCCTCCACGGGACGGTCGCGGCCCCACCCGGGGCCGGCGACCCCACCGCGGCGCGCGCCGCGACCCGGACCCGGTGGCCACACCCGACCCGGGCGCGGACGCGGGAGTCGCCGTGGCGCCGGCCGCGGGGGACGCGGGCGTCAGCGGCACCCGCGCGCACGGGAACGCGGGGAAGGCGGGGGACGCGGGCGTTGGGCACGGTGACCGCGACGCTATGGACGCCAGCGTCGGCGACGCAGACGACGTGGGGGCCGGGGTCGGGGGCGTCGGCGTCGGCGATGCAGACCACGCTGCGGACGCCGGGGCCGGGGCCGGGGGCGTCGGCGACCTGCTGGCCCGTCTGGGCGCTTTGGACGACGCGGGCTTGGGGGTGGTGCTGTGCGCCACGGTCGCCGGTCTGGGTGACGCCGGCCAGCGTGTGGCGGTGGCCCGCGCGGCGGTGGGTGACCTGGGTGACCCCTGCGACACCGACGGGCTGGTCGCGCTGGCGGCCGCGGCCGCCGCCCGGGTGCACGGCGGGCACCGCGCGCAGCTGGCCGCCACGCGGGGGGGGGCCGGGCCCCCCCCCCACGCCGCCGACGCCACCCTGGCCGCGGTGGACACCCTGGGGGTCACCGAACGGGTCCGCGTCACCGAACGGGCGTTTGTCGGCCTGCCCCAGGCGGTGCGCGCCGGGGTCGCCCGCGACGCCGCCCGCGGCCTTGACCTCGACCTCACCGAAGCGTTGACGTGGGACCGCATGGGCGTGCTCGACCACCCCCGGCGCGCCCGCGTGGCCTGCGACACCATCCGCGAGCACGGCCTTGACCCCGACGGGCTGACCGAGGTGGCCGACACGGCCTTGGCCCGCCTTGACCCCCACGGGCGAGCCGCCGTCGTCGGCGACACCATCCGCGAGCACGGCCTTGACCCCGACGGGCTGACCCGGGTGGCCGGCGACGCGCTGGCCCGCCTGGACCCCGACGGGCTGACCCGGGTGGCCGGCGCGGCATTCGGTCGTCTGGACGCCGACGG
>JBBDQS010000063.1 GCA_040905805.1 Egibacteraceae bacterium
CGCCTGCACGCAGGTTACCCGGCGGTAGATGGGGTGGGAGGGACAGATATGTCGCGGAGACCCCATCTACCGGCCGGTAACCAGGAGGTGGACCCGAAGGTCTACGACCATCCGGGCCGTGAGCAGGCGTGCGGGTAGCCCCGGCGGCCGCGTCGTGATCCTGCAGGTCGTTCCACGTCCCCCGCGGAGCCGGCGGGTTGGGCGCCCGCCCGGGTTCCTCGCACCGCGGGCGAACCGACCGACGTGGCCAGACGTGCCATCAGCCCGTCGAGGCCCACTTCACAGCAGGCCCGACTCTCGGCGCCGGCGGGTCACGAGGACGACCAGATGGCGATCGTCGCCTCCTGCCTGCCCGGCTCAAGCCGTGTTCGCGCGGTGTTCCTCGCGGACATTGGGCCGGGGCGACGGGGCAGGAGTAGGCCAGTGCTCCTTGCTGGTGGACGAATCAGCGGTCAAGGCTCGCGCGCACACGCTTGATGGGTGCCACAGGCGGTCGGACGCTCCACCAGGCAGCGGCCCGGTCGTTGAGCGCATCGACGATCACGGCTCGGATGGCCAGGTGCTGGTCGGCGTCGAGGACGCGGTGCAGGGCTTGTTGCAGCAGCCAGGCGCCGAGCCCGCGGTGGGTGTGCCGCTGATCACGGGCGAGCCGGGCGATCAGCGCGGCGCCCATCTGGTCCAAGCCGACCAACCCGCGGCGCTCACCGCTGGGCAGATGTGGGACTTCGATCGCCGCGGCGACCAGGGTGACGTAGCCAACGACAGTGCCCTGCCCTTCAGAATCGGCTGGGGTGTCGTGGGTGGCGACGAAGGTGCGTGAGAGGCTGCGGGCCTGGTTGACCAGCGCGTGCTCGACCAGCCAGCTGTCCAGCGCCGGGTCGCCGCAGGAGAACCCGGCGGTCTGGTGGCGGTCGGTGAGCAGCTCGAAACGCACGAGCGGGCTATGACAAGTCGGGGTGGGGGACGCCGGCGAGGCGTTGCAGTTCGGGCACCGGGGTGGAGTCGTCCAGGGCGGCGTAGAACGCCTCGGCGTGCTCAGGCCCGATGTGGATGCGCCGTCGGTCAGCCAGGTCTCGGCGGGCGTGCTCCACGGTGCGCGACCGCACGTAGTCGGAGATGGACAGGCCGGCTTCGGCTGCCGCTTGTTGGATGAGCTCGTAGTCCTCTTCAGAGGCACGGAACTCAAAGCGTCGGGTCAGGGTGCTCATAGACCGACCTCCCCTACGTAGCTGGCGGTGTTGGTGCTGCCGCCGGTCACCGTGTCCGGCGGCATCTTCAACACCGCCGCCGGCAATAACGCATCGATTCTCGGCGGCAGCCGCAACACGGTCATTACTGACTTCGCCTGCCATCCCGGTCGTCACGCGACGGCGGGACGAGCGCGACCAGCAGGGCAGGGATGGCCGCGGCCAGGAGTGCCACGGAGCGGTCGACGCGAGCGGCCAGCACGCCGAACAAGCTGGGCCCCACGATGAACCCGGCCGCGATGAACACGATGGCCAGTGTGAAGCCGGTCGTGGGGCGGTCGTGGAAGACCTGCTGGCTCCACATCACCACGAGGGCGAACCCCGTGGTGAAGCCCACACCGAACAGGGCAGCCGACCCAAGAGCGGCGACCACGGAGCCGGGCGCGACCAGCAGCACCAGGGTCGATCCACCGACCAGGACCAGCATCACCGCCAGCGGCCCGCGTAGGCCATAGCGGTTGGCGATCCCGCCGCCGAACACCCCCACCGCGGCCCCAGCGATCCCCAAGGCCGCCCACATCGCCGGACCGATCCAGTTGGCCAGTCCGGAGTCCTGTGCCGTGTCCGGTGCGTACGCGAAGTAGGCACCAGAGGTGATCGACACCCCCACTGTGACCACGAACAGCCGCACCGACCGGGTGTTGATGAACCACCCGAGCCGAAGCCGTGCACGGTCGCGGGCCGGATCCCCCGCGCCTGGTGACAGCACCCTCCAGGCCGCCGCGGCCGCCACCAGCCCGATCGTTGCGAACGCCCACCACACGGCCCGCCATCGGTCCCCGGCCATCAGCACGAGGCCGCTGGCGACCACCAGGCCGACCGGAGAGCCGGCATTGACCAGCGCCAGGGCACGCCGGCTCCCCGACAGCGGGACCTCGTTGTCGACCGCGTCCGAGAACGGCGCCCACGCCCCGCCGGCGCTCGTGCCCGCCGCGGTGATCCCCACGGCCAGCAGGATCGGACCAGGCGCAGACGCGGTCATGGCCGCGCCGACCGCCAGCAGCACACACCCCGACACTACCGGCAGACGCGGCCCGAAACGGGCCGTGAGGACACCGGCGACCACGGTGGCCACCAGGTAGCCAGCCTGGGCTGCGCTGGCGTAGAAGCCCAGCACATCCAGGGACAGGCCGAACTCCTCCCGGAAGGTAGGCACGAACAACCCGTACGCCTGCCGGCCGATGCCATACGTCGCCACCAGTGCCAGCAGGCCCGCACCGCCCACACGAGAGGTCTGGCTCATGCGCATGACGATCCTTCCGCGGCATCCGTCAACGTGCATCAGGACCCGTCATCCTTCACCACCGCCTGTGCAGCGTGCTATCCCCTGAAGATGCTGGTGGGATCGCGTTCGACTTCGTCGAGGAGTTCGGCGATGTCGGCGTTGGGGGTCGCCAGGTCGTAGTGGTGGAACTCGAGGTTGCGGTCGGGCCGGTACAGCGTCCACTCGACGCGCTTGCTGCTGTAGCCCTGGCGTTGGTGGGGACCGGCAAGCGGACGCGGTGATCACCGATCCAGCGGGTCAGCGGGATGAGCGCGAGATTCTGGGCGCGTCGGCCCAGGTCGGTGGTCAGGTACGAGGCGCCGCGCTTGAGCAGCGGTCGACACCGCGCGAAGGTGCTCTTGCCGACGGCGTCGAGAACGGCGTCGAACCGCACATCAGTCTGGGTGAAGTCTTCGGAGGTGTAGTCGATGACGGCGTCAGCCCCCAGCGATGCCGCGAGATCGACACCGCGCGCGTCGCAGACCGCCGTGACGGTGACCCCGCGATGCTTGAGCAGTTGCACGGCCGCCGTCCCGATCGCGCCCGTGGCGCCATACACCAGGACAACGGCGCCAGATCCGACATCGACGGTGTCGAGGCAGCTCAAGGCGTCGTGGGCGCCTTCGGTGGTGGCCGCCACCTCGGCCAGGGCCACGCCGGGCGGGGTCGTCGCCAGCGGCCCTGACGCGGCCACCACCAGGTACTCCGCGTGGGCACCGAACGTCGCCTCGCTGCACCCGAACACGTCGTCGCAGACCGAGGGCTCGGTGACGTCGGCTCCGACGGCCTCGATGCGCCCTGCGAACTCCGTCCCCAGGACCTGATGCTTCGGGCGGGTCAGCCCGGTCACCGCCCGGGCGAACCACGGCTTGCCCCGCAGGGCAGCGCAGTCCGTGCGGTTGACCGTCGTCGCCTGGACACCGATGAGCACCTCGCCCGCCCCGGGGCGCGGCTGGTCGATCTGGCGGATCTGGAGCCGACCTGGCGGCCCGTACCCCGTGCACGCCAACCTCGTCGTCGAGTACCTGTGGTTCGAGCCGCCTGTCCACTGGGCCTCAATCGCGACGTCGGGCCGCCTCGCCGTCAACTTCCACGCGTCCGTCGCACCCACCTTGGCGGAGCACGGTTGGCGGTGCGCAGGGAACTGGTGCCACACGGGGCTCGTCGCGCGTAGCCGCCCGCTCGAAAGCCTCGTCCATGTCGGGTAAGGCTCACGCCCACAGGGTTTCCCGCAGCCCCGACGCGCGGGCGATCGGGCGGGTCACGGCGGTACGGATGCTCGGCTCGGTCCCGACGACGGTGAGGTGGGTCTGCGCGCGGGTGACCGCGGTGTAGAGCAGCTCGCGGGTGAGGATCGGCGAGGTGGCGTCGGGCAGGAGCACCGCCACCCCGGCGAACTGCGAGCCCTGGCTCTTGTGCACGGTCATGGCGTGCACGGTGTCGACCGCGGACAGGCGGGCGGGGCTGACCTCCATGATCTCGCCGCGGCGCTCGAACACCGCGGTCACCCTTCCCTGCCCCGCGTCGATGACCACGCCCGTGTCGCCGTTGTACAGCCGCAGCCCGTGGTCGTTCTGCGTGACGAGCACCGGGCGGCCGACGTACCAGCGCCCGCCCGTCGCGTAGCCGTCGATCGCCGCGGCGAGCCAGCGCTCGACCTGCGCCATCCACGTCGTCGCCCCGTACGGCCCCCGCCGGTGAGCGCACAGCACCCGCATCGCCCCGAGCGCGGAAAGGGCGCCGCGCCCGTCGCCGGCGTGCGCGCACGCCGCCAGCCGCCGGCCGGCGTCGCCCAGGTCGTCGCGCACGGGCGTCAGCGCATCAGGATCGGCCTGGGCGATGTCCACGGCGATCCAGCGGATGTCCTCGCCGCCGGCACCCAGCACGTCGAGGGCGGTGTCGTCGTCGCCGCGCTGCACCGCCCGGGCCACCTCGGCGATGGCGCCCCCGAAGCGGTGCACGCTGCGCAGCACGACGATGCCGTCACCGACCGCGGTGCGCGCCGGCGGGTCCTCGGCGGGGACCGGCCGGCCGGTCACCTGCGACAGCAGCGCGCGGGTGTCGGCCCGCATGCGCAGTGACGCCGCGGCGGGACCGACGATGTCGCCGAGCACCGCGCCGGCCTCGACGGAGGCCAGCTGCTCGGGGTCACCCACCAGGATCAACCGGGCGTCGGCCCGCACGGCCTCGACGAGCTTGGCCATGAGCGACAGCGACACCATCGACGTCTCGTCGACGACCACGACGTCGTGGGCCAGGCGGTTGCCGCGGTCGTGGCGGAACCGGCTGCGGCTGTCCGGGCGCCAGCCGAGCAGGCGGTGCAGCGTCGACGCGCCCGTCGCGAGCAGCCGCCCGCGGACACCCGCGTCGACGTCGAGGCGCGCGGCCTCGGTGTGCACGGCCTCCTCCATGCGCGCGGCGGCCCTGCCGGTGGGCGCGGCCAAGGCCACCCGGGGTGGCGCGACGCCGGCCGCGGCCGCCTGCTCGTCGAGCAGTGCCAGGATGCGCGCCACGGTCGTGGTCTTGCCGGTGCCGGGCCCGCCGGCGACGACCGCGAAGCGGCGGATCACCGCGGCGGCGGCCGCGAGGCGCTGCAGGTCGGCCGGCGCGTCGGCCTCGCCGGGGAACAGCCGACCGAGCCCGCCGGCGAGCACGTCGGTGTCCACGCCGGTGGCGGGCTCGGCGCTGCGGGCCGCCAGGTCGGCGGCGATGCGCCGTTCCTCGCGCCAGTAGCGGTCCAGGTACAGCCGGGTGCCGACCAGGCGCAGCGGCCGGTCGGCGGGGCCGTCCGCACCGACCGCCACCAGCGGGCTCCGGCCCAGGGCCCCGGTCCACGCGTCGAGGGGCGGCCAGGCCAGGTCGGCAACGTCGACGGGCTGCTCGGCCTCGGTGGTGACGGTGGCGGGTGCGGTGGCCAGGTCGGTGCACACGTGGCCGAGGCGGGGGGCGCGCACCGCCATCGCCGCGCCGAGCAGCACCGCGGTGTCGTCCTCCCCGCCCAGGGCCCCGAGCCGCGCGGCGACGTGCACGTCGGCGGGCGCGAGCACCCCCGCGACGTTGAACGCGCCGAGCAGCCCCCGTGCCCGGGTGGCGCGGCGGACGTCGAAGGCGTCGAGCGGCTCGACGTGCTCGGCGGTGCTCACGGCGACCCCGCGTCGAACAGGTCGCTCAGCGCCTCGACCAGGCCCGCAGGCGGCTGCCAGGCGAACACCCCGCACGGTCGGCCGTCCACGCGCGGCACGTCCGCGCCGGTCATCCCGCGCACGAACAGGTAGGCGATCCCGGCGAGGTGGCGCTCGGGTCGGTAGCCGGGCAGGCGCCAGCGCAGGTAGCGGTGGGCCGCCACGGCGTACAGCAGGGCCTGCAGCGGGTAGTGGCCGCGCACCATCGCGTCGGCCAGCGCCGCGGGACGGTAGTGCCAGCATGTCAGGGGGGCCTGTGCCCGCCTGGACGCCCGGGCGGTGAGGTCCTCGCCGTCGACGCCGAGCCAGTTGGTCTTGTAGTCGACGACGGTGAACCGGGGCGTGCCGTCGGCGGCGCACACCCGCAGCAGCAGGTCGATGCTGCCGGCGAGGTAGCCGCGCAGGTCGCGGGCCAGCGCCGGGTCGGCCAGCCGGTCGGGGTAGCCGGCGAGCACGTCGCCGGCGGGCAGGTGGGTGCGTAGCACGTCGGCGATCGCCGCGATGGTCAGGGTGGCAGTCGGTGTGTCCCCCCCGACCAGCGGCAGCTCGAAGTCGAGCTCGTCGAGGCGGTCGGCGCCGGCGACGTCGCGCAGCGCCACCTCGCCGGCCAGCGGTCCCAGCGGCGTGTCGATCGCCGCGCGCAGCCCGGCCACGACCGCATCCGGGTCGCCGACGTCGAGGTGGCGCCAGGCCAGCTGTTCGCGGATGTGCGCGCGAAGGTCGCCGTCGAGGTCGCCGGCGGTGAAGTCGGTGCGCTCGAAGACCGCGTGCACGAGCGAGCCGATCTCCGCGCCGCCCGGCATCGCGTTCAGCGGGCAGGGCACCGCGCCCAGGCGCGCCTCCTCGGCGGTGTCGTCCGCGCCGGCCGCCACCGCGCCGCCCGCGCCGGCCGCGGCCGAGCCGCCCGCGACCGACGTCCCCGGTGCCCCGCGCGCCGGCGGCACCGCCTCGTCGGCGACCCGGCCGGTCTCCGGTTCGCTGGCCACCCGCGGCTCGCTCGCGGCCCGCGGCTCGTAGGCCGCCGC
>JBBDQS010000064.1 GCA_040905805.1 Egibacteraceae bacterium
GCCATGCTGTGGCCAGCGACCGTCGACATCGGCGTCCTCCTGTCCGCATGCACGCCAGGCGATAGGTCTCAGCCTACGCAGGCCGGCGGCGTTGTCCACAGCAGGCGTCCGCACGGTTGGTCAGGCGGCGAGCGCCTCGCCAGCGCGGTGGCCCTGGGTGGTTGCACCGCCGGATGCGAAAGGCTCCGGGCTGGGCGGTCAGGCGTGGGGGGCGCCAGCGCGGTCCGCAGCCGTTGCACCTGCGGCGATCTCCGCGTCACGCCCACGGATTGAGGATGTCGATGCCGCAATCCGCGAAGTCGTCGACGTTGCGGGTGGCGACGTGGGCGCCGCGCGATCGGGCGACTGCCGCGATCTGGGCGTCGAACGCACTGATGGGCTTGCCCAGTGCGCGACGCTCGGCGGTGAGCGTCGCGTAGGCCTCTGCTGCCGGACCGTCGAAGGCAAGGACACGGCCGCGGAACTCCTCGCGCAGGATCGTGTGGACGGCTCGGGTCAAGTCGCGTCGGCGCTGGCCGTGCGGGAGCAGTTGCAGCCCGTCGAGCAGCTCCGCCTGGGTGATCGTGGTGACGAACAACGAAGACGCCGGTCGAGACGCGAGCCAGGTTGCCACCGACCGATTCGGCTGCTTGCGGAGCGCTTCGGAGACGACGTTGGTGTCAAGGACGATCATCGGGCGAGGGCAGGGGGCTCCCGCATGGGTTCGCGGTCAGGCAGGGCCAGGTCGACCCCATCGAGCGGATCGATGTGCTGGCGGATCCGCTGGTACAGGTCGGCCGGCTCGTCGTCTTGGACGGCGAGCTCGGCACACAGGATGTTGCGCGCCTCCTCCTCCATGGAGTGGCCGCAGGCGGCAGCACGGATACGCAGCTGTCGCTTCAAGTCAGGGTCGATGTTGCGAATGGTGATGGCAGACACGGCGCAGTCTCCTGGTCAGCAGCACTGACGACTGTAGCAGCATTGCTATCAAGTGGGGTGTCTACCTTCGCGACGACGTGCGACGCCGACTGGCGAGGGAGCGTTGGCGCTGTGGCGGGGCTGCCCCGTCATGGCGGAGGGGCGAGCGCCTCGCAGGGTGGGGCGGCGCGAACCAGTCGCTGGTCGGTGGTGAGCAGGGCCACGCCACGCTCCTCTGC
>JBBDQS010000065.1 GCA_040905805.1 Egibacteraceae bacterium
GTGTTTGCCGGTGGTGGCCACGCGACGCAGCCGTCTGGTGCGGCGCCCCATCAGCGTGCCCCTCGACACAGCGGCAACGTGAATGCTGCGGCCTGACGTTGCGTGCCGACCAGACGGCGGAGCTCGAGCCCGCAGCGTCGGGCGCCCGCTTCGGCCTGGCCCACGGCCGCGTCCAGCTCGGCGAGCGTCGGAGCGGTAAGGGTGATGGTCCACACCAGGCGGAACACCGCCCGGCCATCGACCAGGTCGGCTTCGCGTTGGGCGGCATCGCCGAGGGTGCGGCGGTGGCGGGCCGAGGCCGCGAACCCCCACCGCATCCGTAACGCCTGTTCGGACTCGGCGGTGACCTGCTCGGTCTGGGCGCGGCGTTCGGCGGTCTGGGCAGGGGTGGGGACATACAGCAGCGACATCCGTCGGGCGGCCGGCACACCGATCAGCAGATGCTGGAGGAACTCGCCGGTCACCGGCCGCGACGGCGGCCCCGCGACCTGACAGGTGGCGGCCCATCCGGCGTCGAGCTTGAGCGAGGTCCAGGACTCGGCCATCGCCGCCGGTCCGGCCACCGACGGATCACAGCCCGCACCGGTGTTGATGTCGTCACCGCGGCTGTCGAGCAGGTGAAAAGCCGACGGGTCGAACCCGGCGCGCAGCACCGCGGCGACCTGCCGGGCGGGCAGCCACCCGTGCACCTCGATGCCGGCACCAGTCAGGGCCTCCTCAATCATGGCTGCCCGGTCAAGCAGCACCGTGGCCGCACCGTCACGCCCCCCACCTGCCTGGCGGACCGCTCGGCGGGCGGCCGCGCGGTCAAGCGCGATGGCGAGCAGCAGTCGATGCTGCTGCCCGGCACCGTCCGCGACGTCGAGCAGCTGCCGGTAGGAGGCGGCGGTGGCCTCGTCGCCCCGGCCGCCATGCTGCTGATGCCACCGTCGGGGTTGCCCGCTGCTGGCTGGGCGACACAGGTGCACCAGCTGCAGGCGGCACAGCTCGGTCAGTGACTGGCCGACGTGGTCGAGCAGTCCACCCCATCCGGCGAACCGGGCCTGCTGCTCACCCGGGTCGCAGAACAGCAGATCCTGACCCGACACCTCCACGATCGCGACCAGCCGG
>JBBDQS010000066.1 GCA_040905805.1 Egibacteraceae bacterium
GTCAGCTCGCCGTGCTCGAGCAGCGTGACCGCGAGCCAGAAGGGAAGGCCGAGGTCGCGGAAGCGCTCGGCGGCGGCCTCGTAGCCGGACGGATTGCCATCCAGGCGCGCCCGGAAGCGCCTCGCCTGAGCGTCCAGGTACGGCGGCCGAGTACCGGGCGGAACGCCTTCGACAAGGGCGAGCAGCTCCTCGATCTTTGCTGCCTCGCCCAGGGCGAACGCTGCCTCTGCCGCTTCGACGAGACCCTGCTTGGCGGCCTGAGCGGAGATGCCGAAGGTGCGGCCCGTCTCGATTGCCGCCTCGCCGTCTGCGAGTGCCTCCCGCGGCCGCCCCTCGGCTCGGCGCAGTGAGGCTCGCGCTGAAAGGTAACCGGAGAGCTCCTGGACGTCGGTGGACTCCTCGAGACGCGCGAACATCGAGAAGGTGCGGCGTGCGCTGTCGAGCTCGCCCTGTTGGATATGTATCTCGACCGCAGACTCGAGCATGCTCAGCATGAGGCCGCCGGCATCGATGTGCTCCTGCGTGAACTCCTCGCTCGCCGCGAGCGCCTCGTCCCAGCGGCCGAGCATGAACACGGGGTACGTTCGCTCCGCCAGCACAGACCATTCGCTGGGTCGATCCCCAAGCCTGCGGGCGAGGGCTAGGGCCTCGTCGAGATATCCCAGTGCATCGCCGTACTCGTCGCGCTGGAAGCACCGGTCGGATAGCCAGAAGTAGCAGACGCGAGCTTCCTCCACGACGTCGTGGTCGAGTGCGATCCGGAGGGCGTGCTTCAGCAGCGCTTCTGCCTCCTCGGCGTGTCCCCGACTGTGGGCGACGGCCGCCTTCGCGCGCAGCGCGATCGCGAGCGCCACCGGGTACTTATGCGCCTCTGCGATGTCGAGCGCCACCTCGGCCCGCTCGGCGGCACGCTCGCGATCGCCGCTGAACCAGTACCCGAGCGACAGACTCGCGGCCAGCAGCGCGAGATCTTCGTCCGGCTCGTCCGCCGAGATGACGTCGAAGGCAAGTTCGCCCCGTGCCATTGCCTCGTCGCGACGACCCGTGCGGCCGAGAACCCGCCCGAGCCTCGACATCACGCGGGCTGCGGCATGCGTGTCGC
>JBBDQS010000067.1 GCA_040905805.1 Egibacteraceae bacterium
GCGGTGTCGGTGACGGCGACCAACGCGGTGGGCACGGGGCCGGCGAGCGCGCCGGTGTCCGTGACGCCCGGTGAGCCGCCGGTGGCGCCGGGTGCGCCGACGGGGGTGACCGCGACGCCGGGTGACGCGTCGGCGGTGGTGGCCTGGGATCCGCCCGCCGACGACGGGGGCAGCCCGATCACCGCCTACACGGTGACGGCCACCGGTGGCGGGGAGACGGTGTCGCAGTCGACGTCGGACACGTCGCTGTCGCTGGTGGAGCTGACCAACGGGGTCACCTACGCGGTGTCGGTGACGGCGACCAACGCGGCGGGGACGGGGCCGGCGAGCGCGCCGGTGTCCGTGACGCCGGTGGCGCCGGCGACGGCGCCGGGTGCGCCGACGGGGGTGACCGCGACGCCGGGTGACGCGTCGGCGGTGGTGGCCTGGGACGCGCCCGAGGATGATGGGGGCAGCCCGGTCACGGGCTACACGGTGACGGCCACTCCGGCGGTGACGGCCACTGCGGTGGAGTCAGTCATCCAGGCGCTGGCCCTCGGCCCGGCCGACAGTCATGTGGTGGTCGTCGAGCGGGGGCCGGAGGACCGTGAGGCGCTGGTCGGCGGGCTGGTCAACGGCACCACCTATGCGATCACGGTCAGCGCCACCAACGAGGTGGGTGCCGGGCCGGCCAGCGATCCGGTCTTCGTCACACCAGAGGCGCCGGCGACGGCGCCGGGTGCGCCGACGGGGGTGACCGCGACGCCGGGTGACGCGTCGGCGGTGGTGGCCTGGGACGCGCCCGAGGATGATGGGGGCAGCCCGGTCACGGGCTACACGGTGACGGCCACTCCGGCGGTGACGGCCACTGCGGTGGAGTCAGTCATCCAGGCGCTGGCCCTCGGCCCGGCCGACAGTCATGTGGTGGTCGTCGAGCGGGGGCCGGAGGACCGTGAGGCGCTGGTCGGCGGGCTGGTCAACGGCACCACCTATGCGATCACGGTCAGCGCCACCAACGAGGTGGGTGCCGGGCCGGCCAGCGATCCGGTCTTCGTCACACCAGAGGCGCCGGCGACGGCGCCGGGTGCGCCGACGGGGGTGACCGCGACGCCGGGTGAC
>JBBDQS010000068.1:0-24270 GCA_040905805.1 Egibacteraceae bacterium
CCACGGGGCTCGCTCCTTGCCGCGCCCGGGCGGATGTGCATGACGCCTGGGGATCCGGGCACGACCGCTAGCATCCGCCTGGTGAGCGAGACCATTGCCCTTGCGGAGGAGCCGGAGCGGGCCCGCCGGCATGCAGCTGACGCCCTGCGGGCCGGTGGCCTCGTCGTGGTGCCCACCGACTCGGTGTACGCGCTGGTCGCCGACGCGTTCTCCCCGGCGGCGACCCCCCGCCCCCCCGCCGCCTGCTGTCCCTCAAGGGCGGGCGCGGCGGCGGGCCCCTCCCGGTGGTGGTGCGCAGCCCGCGCCAGGTGTCCGGGCTGGTCGAGCACATCCCCGACGCGGCTGAACGCCTGATGGCCGCCTACTGGCCTGGTCCGCTCACGATGGTCTTTCCCGCTGCGGAGGGCCTGAGCTGGGATCTCGGTGACGCGCGGGGCACCGTCAGCCTGCGCATGCCCGCAGCGGACTTCCTGCTGGAGCTGGTCGCCGAGGTCGGGCCGCTGGCGTGCACGGGGGCCGGCCGCGCCGGCGAGGCTAGGGGCGACGTCGATGGCGACGATGAGGGCGACGTGGGAGGCTACGTCGATGGCTACGTCGATGGCGACGTGGGAGGCTACGTCGATGGCGACGTGGGAGGCTACGTCGACGGCGACGTGGCACTCTACATTGATGGCGGGCCCTGCACCGGTCCGCCGTCGACGGTCGTCGACGTCACCCGTGGGGGGGCGCACGTGCTCCGCCCCGGTGCGATCGCTTCGGAGGACATCCGGTTGGTCGTGACCGGTGCCGTCGGCTGGGGACGACGTCCCGAGGACCCCGAGATAGACGAGCACAGCACGCCCGCAGACATCGACGAGGAAGGGCTCCGACCGCCCATGCGCATCGCCATAGGTTCCGATCACGCCGGTTACCCGCTCAAGCAGCACCTGATCGCCACACTGGAAGGGCTCGGCCACACCGTCGCCGACCACGGCACCAACTCGACCGAGTCCGTCAACTACCCCCCCATCTGCGCCGCGGTCGGCCGTGCGGTCGTTGGCGGCGCCGCCGACCGCGGTATCGTCCTCGGCGGCAGCGGACAAGGCGAGCAGATCGCCGCGAACAAGGTTGCCGGCGTCCGTGCCGCCTTGTGCCACGACCTCTACACCGCACGGATGTCGCGCGAGCACAACGACGCCAACGTCCTGGCCATGGGAGGGCGCATCGTGGCGGCCGGCCTGGCCGACGAGATCGTCGGGCTGTGGCTCGCCACCGAGTTCGAGGGCGGTCGGCACCAGCAGCGCATCGACCAGATCACCGAGATCGAAGCGGCACGGGGAGAACAGGAGCCCGCATGACTGTCCAGAACAGCGAACTGGCCGCCGCAGACCCCGAGATCGCCCAGGCCATCGCCGACGAGCTCGGCCGGCAGCGCAACAAGCTGCAGATGATCGCCAGCGAGAACCTGACGTCGCCGGCCGTGATGGCCGCACAGGGCAGCGTGCTCACCAACAAGTACGCCGAGGGCTACCCCGGCAGGCGCTACTACGGCGGCTGCGAGTACGTCGATGTCGCGGAGCGCCTGGCGATCCAACGGGTGACGAGCCTGTTCGGCGCGGAGCACGCCAACGTCCAGCCGCACTCGGGCGCGCAGGCGAACATGGCCGCCTACGTCGCGCTCGGTGTCGAGCCGGGTGACACGATTCTGGGCATGTCGCTGGCCCACGGGGGCCACCTGACCCACGGCTCCAAGGTGAACTTCACGGGCAAGTGGTTCAAGGCAGCGACCTACGGAGTGGCGCAGGACACCGAGCTGCTCGACATGGAGGCCATCGCCGCCCTGGCCCGGGAGCACCGCCCCAAGGTGATCGTGACCGGGTACACCGCCTACCCCCGCACGATTGACTTCGCGGCCTTCCGTGCGGTCGCGGACGAGGTGGGTGCCAAGCTGCTGGTCGACGCGGCCCACTTCGCCGGCCTCGTGGCCGGCGGCGCGCACCCGTCACCGGTGCCGTATGCCGACATCGTCACGTTCACGACGCACAAGACCCTACGGGGACCCCGCGGCGGGACGATCCTGTGCGGGGCGGACCTGGCGAAAGCCGTCGACAAGGCGGTCTTCCCCATGCTGCAGGGCGGACCCCTCATGCACGCCATCGCCGCCAAGGCCGTGGCGTTCAAGGAGGCCGCTGAGCCGTCGTTCTCGGCGTACGCCGCGCAGGTGGTCACGAACGCGCGGGCCCTGGCCGAGGCCCTCACCGGCGAGGGCCTGCGCATGGTGTCCGGAGGAACCGACATCCACTACCTGCTCGCCGACCTGTCGCCCTTGGACCTCACCGGGGCCGAGGCGGAGGCGCGCTGCGACGCCGCAGGGATCACGTTGAACAAGAACGCGATCCCCTACGACCCGCGTCCACCGATGGTGGCCTCCGGGGTGCGCATCGGGACCGCGTCGGTCACCAGCCAGGGCATGGGCCCGGCGGAGATGGGCGAGATCGCCCGGTTCATCGGTCGTGTGCTGAAGTCAGAGGCCGAGGTGGAGGCCGTGCGCACCGAGGTCGCCGAGCTGGTCGGGCGCTTCCCCGTCTACCCGACCCTGCCTGCCACCGGCTGACCCGGCCCGGCGCGTGCTGAACGAGCTGGCGGTCGCCCTGGCGGCATTCGCCGCCGTCGTGGTGGCGACACCCGCGGCACGCCGGCTGGCCCTTCGCGTCGGTGCCATCGACCAACCCGACGAGCGCCGGGTGCACGAGCTGCCCACCCCCCGTCTCGGGGGTTTGGCGCTGTTCGTCGGGGTGCTGGCGGGCCTGGGGGTCGCCTCGCTCCTGCCCAGTGCGGACATCAGGGCGGTGTTCGCGGAGACGAGCGAGCCGCAGGCGATCGTGCTGGCGTGCCTCGTGATCGTCGCCCTCGGCCTGCTCGACGACATCCGGGGCATCTCCGCTCCCGCCAAGCTCGCCGGCCAGGTGGTGGCGGCGGGCACGCTCGCCCTTTCGGGCGTCAACCTGACGTTTGTCTACCTTCCCTTCGTAAACTTTCCTCGGGGCACCGTCGGTGTCCTCGGCCCCGACCTCGCGGCCATCGTCACCATCGTCGTGGTCGTGGCGATGATCAACGCGGTCAACCTCATCGACGGTCTCGACGGTCTGGCGGCGGGCATCGTGGCCATCGCCGCCGGCGCGCTCTTCGCCTACGTGCAACTCTCCCAGGCCGTCACCGACGGGCTGCCGTCGTCGTCTGGATTGGTGCTCGCTGCCGTCATCGGGGCGTGCCTGGCCTTCCTCATCTACAACTTCAACCCCGCGTCGATCTTCATGGGCGATACGGGGGCGATGCTGCTCGGCCTGCTGCTGGCCGCCGCGGGAGTCTCGGCCATCGGCGGGACGATCCAGCCCAGTCGCGGGGCCTTCGCGGCCTTCTCGATCCCAGTGCTCGTACCCGCCCTGGTGCTGGCCGTCCCCTTCGCCGACACGGTCTGGACCATCTTGCGGCGGTTGCGTGGCGGCCGCGCGGTCTTCAGCCCCGACAAGAAGCACCTGCACCACCGGCTGGTGGAGATCGGCCACTCCCAGCGGAGAGCGGTGCTGATCATGTACTACTGGTCGGCCCTGCTGGCGTTCACGGGGGTCGGGGTGAGCCTGCTGCCGCTGTCCGCGGTGGCGGTTGTGCTGGGGATCGGCGTGGCCGCCCCGCTGGTCGCGATGGTCGTGGGTCGCCTGCGACGGGCGCGGCATCGCGGCGACGGGCGGGCCCGTCGGTTTGTGTCTTCTTTCACAAAGTCCGACCCACCTGACCCGGATTCGCCCGCTGACCTGCGCAAACGCTCCCGGGACCGCCTTTGACACCCTTGTCGCGGCATGCGTAGACTACCCGCGGACATGACCCCGTCGGAACCCTCGCACACAGGCGTGTCACCCCCCCCAAACGACGGTTCGTCGTCGGGAGACTGGCACTCCGTTGTCGGGGCCTCCATGACCGGGGTTGATCATTTCAACGTCATGTCGCTGGAGTTGCTTTCGGGCATCCTCGTCTGGGCAGGTGCTGGCTGGCTGCTCGACAGGTGGCTCGGCACCGCGCACTGGTTCTTCGGGTTCGGGGTGATGGTGGGGTTCGCCGCCGGTCTGTACCTGGTCTGGTTGCGAACGAACATCTCGGCCGCCCCCCCCGCACCGTCGACAACAGCAGCCTCAACAGCAGCGACAACAGAAGGAAGTGAAGCGCCACGTGGAGGAGGTTGAGCACCGTCGCGCAGGCCCGGGGCACTGCCCCGAACGGGCCATGGCCGCCGCCGCCGCACGAGTGCTCGCCGTGCTCTCCCCACCGGTGGTCGCCGGCGCCTGGTGGATCGCCGGGCCCGGGGGCGCGGCGGGCGCCCTGGCCGGGCTCCTGCTCGTGCTCGCGCTGTTCGGGCTGACGGGCCTCGCGCTCGGTCGCGTGCGCACCCAGGCGCCGTCCGTCGTCGTCGGGGTGAGCCTCGCAGGGGTGGGGGTGCGGCTGGCGGGCTACGCTACCGCGCTGGCGGTGCTGGCTTCCCTCGACGGACTGCACCGGCCGAGCCTGGCCGCGGCCGCCCTCATCGGGTTCGTGACGACGCTCGCCTACGAGATTCGTGTTGTCAGCCGGACGCCGGCATTCTTCTGGGTCCGGGCGAGCTCGGGATGATCCCGACAAGGAGCAGGTGAGACGTGACGTTCTTCCGCGCCAACGTGGCCGTCGGCGGCTACGGCGACCCCTGGCAGCTGCCCGAGGACATCGGGGAGCTGTTCAAATTCCCCGCCCTGCCCTTCACGGAGGGCTGGGAGCTGTTCGGGCTGGACCTCTCCATCAACCGCACCGTGCTGATCATATTCACCTCGGTGCTCGTGGCGATGGCGTTGTTCGGGATCGCGTTCAACTCCCCGCGGATCGTCCCGAATCGGTTGCAGGCCCTCGCGGAGGCCATCGTGTCCTTCGTCCGGGACCGCGTGGCGATCGAGATCATCGGGCCCCAGGGCTCCCGCTTCGTCCCGCTGCTGCTGACGATGTTCATCTTCATCCTGTTGAACAACCTGGCGAAGATCACCCCGTTCATGATGCTCCCGCCCACCTCGCGGATCGCGATCCCGCTGTTCCTGGCTGTCATCGCCTGGGTGCTGTACATCTACCTCGGCATGAAGACGCAGGGTCCGCTCACCTACCTGAAGGACATCGCCTTCCCCCCGGATGTCCCGAAGCCGGTGTACTTCATCCTGACACCGATCGAGCTGGTCTCCGCCCTCATCCTGCGGCCCTTCACCCTCGCCATCCGGCTCTTCGCCAACATGGTCGCCGGGCACATCCTCGTGGTCATCACCCTCATCACGATCCACGCCTTCCTCGTGCTGGGGCCCGGGCTGCCGGTCGGCATCTTCGCCCTGGTTGCCTCACCGCTGGTGTTCGGCTTCGAGTTCTTCATCATCTGCCTGCAGGCCTACATCTTCATCATGCTGACGGCGGTCTACATCGAGTCGTCCCTGAACCCCGCGCACTAGTTCACCCCCTGTCATCGACCGAGGCGCACGGCGCCGTACAAGGAGCACAGCGATGGAATCGATAGGACCAGGGCTCGTCTACGGGCTGGCCGCGATCGGGCCGGGCATCGGCCTCGGGATCATGGTCGGCAAGGCCATCGAGGCGATGGCCCGCCAGCCCGAAGCCGCCGGGATGGTGCGGACCACGATGTTCATCGGCATCGCGATCATCGAGGCGCTCGCACTGCTCGGCTTCGTGCTCGCGTTCATTCTTCAGGGCTAGGGCACTCTCCCAAGGAGCGAGGACATGATGCTCGCAACCATGCAGCTGGCGGTGGAGGGCGAGGGCACGGGCCTCGAGCTCGTCCCCCACGAGGCGGAGCTCATCTGGGGATTGGTGGCGTTCGCGCTGCTGATGGCCTTCATGAGCAAGTTCGTCTTCCCGAAGATGAACGCGATGCTCGACGAGCGCAGCGCGAAGATCCAGGGCCAGATCGAGGAAGCCGAGTCGCAGCGCTCGCAGGCCGAGCAGCTGCGCCGGGAGTACGAGGAGCAGCTGGCCGACGCCCGCAACCAGGCCAACGACATCGTGGAGGACGCGCGAGCGCAGGCCGAGCGGCAGCGGGAAGAGGCCCTGCGCAAGGCGGAGGAGGAGGCGAGCCAACTCGTCTCCCGTGCCCGCGAGGACATCGCCGCCGAGCGGGGGCGCCTCGTGCAGGACCTCCGCGGTCAGGTCGCCGCGCTGTCGGTGGAGCTGGCCGGCAAGATCGTCCAGCGCGAGCTCGACGCCACCCAGCACCAGCAGCTCGTGGACCAGTACATCAACGAGCTGTCGGGACTGAACTAGATGGCCGCCGTCCACCGCAGCGAAGGGCACTCCTGGTGAGCGACCCCCGGCAGACAGCAGACCCAGCCGTCCTGGCGTATGCGCGGGCGATCCTGGAGGTGGCGCGGGCCGAGGGCGCACTCAGCAGGGTCGAGGACGACCTGTTTCGCTTCGCGCGCACCGTCGAGAGCACCCCTGCGCTGCGTGACCGCCTGGTCGACCCGGCGGTCGACATCGGGGCCAAGCACGCCGTGCTCGACGAGTTGCTGGGCGGCCATCCCCAGACCGCCAGCGCCGTCATGTGGATCGTGCAGTCCGGCCGCGCCCGGCAGATGACCGAGATCGCCGACGCGCTCGTGTCGCTGGCGGCCGCGGCGCGGTCGGCTGTGGTGGCCGAGGCCCGGGTGGCCGTGCCGCTGACCGACCACCAGCAGCAGCAGCTGACGGCCGCACTCGCGCAGTCGAGCGGGTCCGCCGTGGAGCTGAAGGTGATCGTGGACGCCGACGTGGTCGGTGGCATGGTGGTCAAGATGGGCGACACCGTGATCGACGGCAGCGTCGCCCGGCGGCTCGCCGAGCTGCGAGGGCGCCTGACGGGCGCCAGTTGAGATGAGAATCGCTTCGAGCCTGCGAGGACGATTCTCCGCTGTGCCGGGGGAGGCGGTCGCGCAGCGACCGCCATGGAATGGCGATTTGAGGAGCATGCGATGACGGACATCACCCTGAGGCCCGAGGACATCACCGACGCGTTGCGGGCGAAGGTCGACGACTACGCCTACCGCCCTGCCCGCGAGCAGGTCGGCAGGGTGATCGAGTCCGGCGACGGCATCGCCCGGGTGTCCGGGCTCCCGGCCACCATGGCCAACGAGCTGCTGGACTTCGGCCTGGCCGACGACGGACGCCGTCTGTTCGGCTTGGCGCTGAACCTCGACGAGCACAGCATCGGCGCGGTGCTGCTCGGCGACGTCGCCGAGGTCGAGGAGGGCGACGAGGTCAAGCCCACCGGGCAGGTGCTGTCGGTCCCGGTCGGCGACGCCTACCTGGGCCGGGTCGTGGACTCGCTGGGCCGTCCCCTGGACGGCAAGGGGCCTCTGGACGAGTCCAAGCTGGACGGGACCCGTGGCCTTGAGGTGCAGGCTCCCGGTGTGGTCGACCGCCAGCCCGTGAAGGAGCCGATGCAGACCGGCATCAAGGCGATCGACGCCATGACGCCCATCGGGCGCGGCCAGCGTGAGCTCATCATCGGCGACCGGCAGGTCGGCAAGACCGCCGTCGCCGTGGACACCATCATCAACCAGCGCCAGAACTGGGCCACGGGTGACCCGAAGCAGCAGGTCAAGTGCATCTACGTGGCGATCGGGCAGAAGGGCTCGACCGTCGCCGATATCGTCAACAAACTCGAGCAGGCCGGCGCCCTGGAGTACACCACCGTCGTGTCGGCCACCGCGTCGGACCCGGCGCCGTTCCAGTACATCGCGCCCTACGCCGGCGCCGCGATCGGGTCGTACTGGATGTATGCGGGCCAGCACGCCCTGATCGTCTACGACGACCTGTCCAAGCAGGCCGACTCCTACCGCCAGCTGTCGCTGCTCCTGCGCCGCCCGCCCGGCCGCGAGGCCTACCCCGGCGACGTGTTCTACCTGCACTCGCGCCTGCTGGAGCGGGCCGCCAAGCTGTCCGACGATCTCGGGGGCGGGTCGCTGACCGCGCTGCCGATCATCGAGACCAAGGGCGGCGACGTCTCCGCGTTCATCCCGACCAACGTGATCTCGATCACCGACGGTCAGATCTACCTGGAGACCGACCTGTTCTTCCAGGGTGTGCGCCCCGCCATCAACGTGGGCATCTCGGTGTCCCGCGTGGGGGGGTCCGCTCAGCGGGCGGCCATGAAGAAGGTCTCGGGCACGATGCGCCTGGAGCTTGCGCAGTACCGCGAGCTCGAGGCGTTCGCCCAGTTCGGCTCGGAGCTCGACAAGGCCTCGCAGGCCCAGCTGGACCGCGGGGCACGGATCGTGGAGGTCCTCAAGCAGCCGCAGTACTCCCCGGTGCCGGTCGAAGAGCAGACGCTCGTGATCTGGGCCGTGACCAACGGCAAGCTCGACGACATCCCGGTGCCCGACGCCCGGCGCTTCGAGTCGGAGCTGCGCGAGTACGCGCAGGCTCGCCACACCGACCTGCTGACGGCGCTGCGCTCCGAGAAGCTGACCGACGAGCGCGTCGGCGAGCTCGAGAAGCTCGTCGAGGCGTTCAAGGAGTCGTTCCGGCCCTCGGAGGTGGACGAGCCCGAGGACCACCGCACCCAGGAGTCGCTGGACACGCTGCGGTCCGAGGACGAGGACGAGGACGAGAGCACGGCCACCGACACCCCGGCCTAGCCTGCGGGCTCCAGCAACCACGACACCACGAGAGGAGTCAACCCGTGCCAGGCGCAGGTGAGATGCGTGCGCTACGCCGGCGGATTCGCAGCGTCAAGTCGACGCAGAAGATCACGCGGGCGATGGAGCTGATCGCGGCCAGCCGCATCGCTCGTGCGCGCAACCAGGTCGAGGCGGCCAGGCCCTACGCGGAGATGATCACCCGGGTGATCCGGGACCTCACCACGGAGTCGGCGGTCGCCGACCACCCGCTCCTGGAGACGCGGGCGGACATCGAGGGCGTGGGCATCATCGTGGTCACCTCCGACCGCGGCCTCGCGGGCGCCTACAACACCAACATCCTGCGTCGTGCCGAGCGCCTCATGGCCAAGGAGCGCGAGGAGGGGCGCAACCTGCTGCTCTACGCCGTGGGGCGCAAAGCCGAGACGTACTTCCGCTACCGCGAGGAGCCCCTCGAGCAGTTGTGGACCGGGATGAGCGACCAGCCGCGGTACGCCGACGCGATCACGGTCGGACAAGCGGTGACCCAGGCCTACCAGGAGCGACGCATCGACCGGGTGTGGGTGGCCTACACCGACTTCCGCTCCGCGTTGAACCAGGTCGCGAGTGTCGCGAAGCTGCTGCCCGTGGATGCCAAGTCCTTCGAGGGCGGCCATGAGTTCCCGCCCCAGTTCGTGTTCGAACCCGACCCCGCGACGATCCTGAGCCGCCTCATCCCGCGGTACGTCGAGCACCGCCTGTACGCGGCCCTACTCGAGTCCGCAGCCAGCGAGCACGCCAGCCGGCAGCGGGCGATGAAGGCCGCCACCGACAACGCCGGCGACATCGTGGAGGACCTCACCCGCGAGTCCAACCGTGCCCGCCAAGCGTCCATCACCACCGAGATCTCCGAGATCGTCGGCGGGGCCGAGGCCCTGTCCACCTAGGAGCACAGCCATGACCGAGACCGCAACCCCGCCGCCGGACGCCGACCTCGAGGACGGCCGTATCCTCACCGTCGTCGGCCCCGTCATCGACGTGGAGTTCCCACCCGGTGCGCTACCCCCGATCTACACGGCCCTGAAGTTCGAGCGCACCGTGGACGAGGGGACGCAGACCCTGACCGCCGAGATCGCCGGCCACATCGGTGACCGGGTGGCCCGGGCGATCGTCATGCAGCCGACCGACGGGGTCGTCCGGGGCACCAAGGTGCGCAACACGGGGGCACCGATCTCGGTGCCCGTCGGTCCGGGGATCCTCGGGCACCTGTACAACGTGCTCGGCGAGCCCCTCGACGTGTCCGTCGACGAGATCTCGCCGGACGCCTACTGGCCGATCCACCGTGACCCGCCCCCGTTCGACGAGCTCGAGCCGCAGTCGAAGATGTTCGAGACGGGCATCAAGGTGATCGACCTCATCGAGCCCTACGTCGAGGGCGGCAAGATCGGCATGTTCGGCGGTGCCGGCGTCGGCAAGACGGTGGTCATCCAGGAGATGATCTACCGGGTGGCCGAGCAGCACGGCGGGGTGTCGATGTTCGCCGGCGTGGGGGAGCGCACGCGCGAGGGCAACGACCTCATGCTGGAGATGCAGGAGTCCGGCGTCCTGGAGAAGGCCGCCCTGGTGTTCGGCCAGATGGACGAGCCCCCCGGGGTGCGCCTGCGGGTGGCGCTGTCGGCGCTGACCATGGCCGAGTACTTCCGCGACGAGGAACGCCAGGACGTGCTGCTGTTCGTCGACAACGTCTTCCGCTTCGTCCAGGCGGGCTCGGAGGTGTCCACGCTGCTCGGGCGCATGCCCAGCGCCGTGGGCTACCAGCCCACGCTCGCCAACGAGATGGGCATCCTGCAGGAGCGCATCACCTCCACCAAGGGGCGGTCGGTGACGAGCCTGCAGGCCGTGTACGTCCCCGCCGACGACATCACCGACCCCGCCCCGCACGCGACGTTCGCCCACCTCGACGCCCAGACGGTGCTGTCCCGCGCCATCACCGAGCTCGGCATCTACCCGGCGGTGGACCCCCTGGACTCCAACTCGCGCATCCTCGACCCGCAGGTCGTGGGCCAGCGCCACTACGACGTCGCCACCAAGGTGCAGGAGACGTTGCAGCGCTACAAGGACCTGCAGGACATCATCGCGATCCTCGGCATGGACGAGCTCACCGAGGAGGACAAGGTCACCGTGCAGCGGGCGCGCAAGGTCCAGCGCTTCTTCTCCCAGCCGTTCTACGTGGCTGAGCAGTTCACCGGCCTGCCCGGCAAGACGGTGCCGCTGGCGGAGACCATCGAGAGCTTCGAGGGCTTGATCAGCGGCGAGTTCGACGACCTGCCGGAGCAGGCGTTCTACAACGTCGGGGGCATCGAGGAAGCCCAAGCCAAGGCCAAGACCCTGGAGGGCTAGCTATGGCTGCGATGCAGGTCGATGTCGTCTCCGCGGAGGAGCGGTTGTTCTCAGGGGAGGCCGAGGCGGTCTTCGCGCGCTCCCTCGACGGGGAGATCGGCATCCTGGCGGGGCACCAGCCGGCCCTGCTGGCGCTGCAGACCGCGCCGGTGCGGGTGCGCACCGTCGAGGGCGACGAGGTCGTCGTCGCGGTGCACCACGGGTTCCTCGAGGTTCGGGAGAACCAGCTGACCGTGTTGGCGGACATCGCCGAGCTCGCGACCGACATCGACGTGGACCGCGCCAAGGCGGCGCGGCGCCGTGCCGAGCAGCACCTGGCGGACGACACGTACACCGGCGACGCGCAGGCCGAGCTCGAGCGTGCCCAGCTGCGCCTGCGGCTGGCCGGCATCGACGAGTAGGGGCGCCCCCGACCGGACAAGTTCCTGGCCGGATGGGGCGGCAGTGGGCGAGGTCGTGGGTAGACTGCCGAGGACAATGGATGCCTTCATCGTTCGTGGCGGTCGTCCGCTCTCCGGGACTGTTCGCATCAGCGGGGCGAAGAACTCCGCACTGAAGCTGGCCGCCGCCGCACTCCTGGCAGAGGGCCGGACCGTCCTCCGCAACGTCCCCGACATCGGGGACATGCAGGTCATGACCGCGGTGCTGGGGCACCTGGGGGTGGCGGTCGCCCGGGACGGCGACGTCTACGTCCTCGACGTCCCCGGCGAGGTGGGCGTGTCCACCCCCGCGCACCTGGCCCGCCGGCTGCGGGCCTCCATCGTCGTCCTGGGGCCCCTGTTGGCCCGTCGGGGACGGGTGCGCCTCGCGATGCCGGGCGGCTGCAACCTGGGGGAGCGGGGCATCGACATGCACCTGGCGGGACTCACCCGCATGGGCGCGGACATCACCTACGGGCCCGACTTCGTCGAGGCGCGGGCGGCGCCCCTGCGCGGCGCGGACATCGAGCTGCCGTTCGCCAGCGTCGGTGCCACCGAGAACCTGCTGATGGCGGCGGTCACCGCCCGTGGGACGACCCGCATCGCCAACGCCGCCCGTGAACCCGAGATCGCGGATCTGGCGGCGTTCCTGACCTCGATGGGCGCCGAGATCAGCGGGATCGGCTCCACTGAGCTGGTGGTGCGGGGCGTGGATGCGCTGCACCCAGCGGAGCACGCCGTGCTGCCCGACCGCATCGAGGCTGGCACGTACGCGGTCGCGGCGGCCGTGACCGGCGGGGACGTCACCATCGAGGACGTCGTGCCGGACCACCTGCGTCTGGCGCTCGACAAGCTGACCGCCATCGGGGCCGAGATCGAGGAGGGCGACGGCACGCTCGCGGTGCGCGGGTCCTCGCCCCGGCGAGCCGTCGACGTGGTGACCCTGCCCTACCCGGGTTTCCCGACGGATCTGCAACCGCTGTTCCTCGTGCTGCTGTCCCAGGCGGCCGGCACGTCGATGCTCACGGAGAACGTCTACGAGGGGCGCTTCTCGATCATCGCCGAGCTGAACCGACTCGGTGCGGACATCGCGCTCGAAGGCCACCACGCCATCGTCCGCGGTGCGCGGCGCCTGCGCGGCGCCACCGTGGAGTCGCCGGACCTGCGAGCAGGCGCGGCGCTGGTGATCGCCGGGCTGGTCGCCGAGGGGGAGACGGTGGTGCGGGGCGGACGCCACGTCGACCGCGGCTACACCGATCTCGCCGGCCGCCTGCGCGCGCTCGGCGCCGACGTCGAGCGCCAGACCGGCGACGAGGCCGGTCTGGCCGTCGGGGCCGCCTAGCATGACCACCTGGCCTCCGCCCCGGTCCCCGCTCCCGCCCCCGCCCCCGCAGCCCGGGGCAGTCGGGCAAGGAGGCGGCCCGGAGCCGTCGGACCTGCGGTCCGTCCCCTGGGGGCTGGGCGACGTGCTGATCGTCTTCGTCCTGGCGGCCGTTGTCACCGTGATCGCCGGCATGGCGATGGAGGTGCTGCTGCCCGCCGGCCTTCCCGACGCCGTCGTCAACGCCATCTTCGCCCCGCTGACCCTCGCCACGCTCGGGCTCACCACGGTCGCCTGGGTGGCGGCGCGTCACCGCGGAGCCGTCAGGAGGCTGGTGGGTCGGCGCCCGCGCCTGGGCGACGCCCTCGTCGGCCTCGGCGCCGGCGTCCTCGGCGTGGTCGTGATCACGGCGGGCGTGGGCCTGGCGATCGCCCTGGTCCTGGACCTGCTCGGCCGGGACATCCCGGCCGTCCAGCAGCACCTCCGGGATGCCGCCCGGGACCCGCAGACGGCGCCGATCCTCGTGTTCAGCGCGCTCGTGGTGGCACCCATCGCCGAGGAGCTGTTCTTCCGGGGGTTCGTGTTCCCGGCGCTGGTCAAGCGGGTGGGGCTCTGGGCGGGGATCGTGCTGTCAGCGCTCATCTTCGGATTCGTGCACCTCAACCAGACCGAGGACCTCCTCGGCGGTGCGCTCCTGCTGGCGAGGCTCGTGCCGCTGGGGATGCTGTTCGCGTGGCTCTACCACTGGCGGGGGACGCTCGTGATCCCGATCATCGTCCATGCCGTGTTCAACGCTGCGAGCGTCGCCCTGCTGCTCACCGGGCTCGGGCAGGGGTAGGGGCGTGGAGATCGGACGCGTCGGGGTCGTCGGCTGTGGAACCATGGGCGCCGGGATCTGCGAGGTCGTCGCCCGGGCCGGCATGCCTGTGAGCTTCGTCGAGGTCTCCGCGGAGAAGGTGGCGGACGGCTACGAGCGCATCAGCCAGAGCCTGCAACGCGCGGTCACCCGCGGCAAGCTGACGGCGGAGGACCAGGAGGCCGTGCTCGGACGGATCTCCGGCGCCACGGCGTACGACGTCCTGGTCGAGGCGGACCTCGTCGTGGAGGCCGTCCCCGAGCAGGTCGCCCTGAAGCACGAGACCTTCCGGACGTTGGACCGGGTCCTGCCGGCCGAGGCGATCCTGGCGACCAACACGTCCTCGTTGGCGGTGACCGGCATCGCGGTCGACACCCGACGGGCGGACCGCGTGGTCGGCTTCCACTTCTTCAACCCTGCTCCGGTCATGCCGCTGATCGAGCTCATCACCACCGTCGTCACGTCGCCTGCGGTCATCGACGCGGCCCGTGCCTTCGCCGAGCGGATCGGCAAGACCCCGGTGGTGGTGCACGACCGTGCCGGCTTCGTCGCGAACCTGCTGCTCTTCCCGTACCTCAATCAAGCGGTCGGCATGCTGGAGGCCGGCTACGCGACCCGCGAGGACATCGACTCCTCGATGCAGTTCGGGGCCGGGCATCCCATGGGCCCCCTCGCCGTCATGGACCTCATCGGTCTCGACAGCGCCAATGCGATCATGGAGCGGATGTACGAGCAGTTCGGCGACACCCGCCACGCACCACGGCCCATGATCCGCCAGTTGCTCACCGCCGGCTTCAAGGGCCGCAAGACCGGCCGCGGGTTCTACCGCTACGTCGAGCCCAACAGCCCCCACGTGCACGAGGGGGACGTGGTGGAGCCCGGCGCCGCGGACCCAGCCGCCGTCGCCGCGTGGTCCAGCGTGGGCGTGCTCGGGACGGGCACCATGGCCGCGGGCATCGCCGAGGTGAGCGCCCGAGCGGGTTTCGACGTGGCGCTGCGGGGACGGACCGCCGACAAGGCCGGCCAGGCCGCCCTGGCGGTCGCCAGGAGCCTCGACAAGGCCGTGGAGCGCGGCAGGCTCGCCGCCGGCGAGCGTGACGCCGTCCTGCACCGCATCCACCCCACCGCCGATGTCGCCGACGTGGCCGACTGCGACGTGGTGATCGAGGCCATCGCGGAGGACCTGGAGCTGAAGCGCGGGCTGTTCGCCGAGCTGGACCGGCACGCCAAACCCACCGCGGTGCTGGCCACCACGACGTCGAGCCGGTCGGTGATCGCCTGTGCGATGGCGACGCAGCGTCCCGAGCAGGTGCTGGGACTGCACTTCTTCAACCCCGCCGCCCGCATGCGCCTCGTCGAGGTGGTGCCCACCGCTCGCACCGCTCCTGCCGTGCTCGAGCAGGCGCGGGCGTTCACCCAGCGGCTCGGCAAGCACGCGGCCGTCTGCGGGGATCGTGCCGGGTTCATCGTGAACGCGTTGCTGTTCCCCTACCTGAACGACGCCGTCAAGATGCTGGACGAGGGCTACGCGACCGTCACCGACATCGACGCTGCGATGAAGCTGGGCTGCGGGCACCCGATGGGTCCGTTCGAGCTGATGGACGTGGTCGGGCTCGATGTCACCCTGGAGATCTGCCGGGCACTGCACGCGGAGTTCCGCGAGCCCGGATTCGCCCCGGCCGACCTGCTGGGGCACATGGTCAGCGCGGGCTACCTGGGACGCAAGAGCGGCCGCGGCTTCCACGTCTACGGATGAGCAGCAGGTCCCCCTCGGCAGTGCCAGGACCACCCCACGGCCGCCGTCGGGAAGCCGGCGGTGGCCTCTGGCAGCGCGTGCAGTCCATGCGGGAGGCGGAGGAGGCGTGGGGCACGCCCGGCTGGCCGCTGCTGCGGTTCGCCCGGGACGTCATAATGCTGATTGTGGATCTCGTGCGAGATCCTCGCGTGTCGGTTCAGGACAAGGTCGTGGCGGCCCTGGCTGTCGGCTACCTTGCCTGGTCGGTGGATGTGATCCCCGACAGGATTCCGATCCTCGGTCTGGTGGATGATCTGAGCATTCTGGTCGTCGCGGTGCGGCGCCTGATCGCCGGTGCCGGGTACGCGGTGATCTACGAGCTCTGGCGTGGCAGCGACGAGGGACTCGCGTTGGTGTTGACGCTGGGTGGAGTGCAGAGATGAGCAAGGGCAGCAGGAAGAAGCGAGCGACCCGCCCCTGGCAGGATCCCCAGGCCCTGCGTGACCTGGGCGACCTGCTGGCGCCGGCTGGTGGCGGCGACGAGCTGGCGCTCGACGGTTACGAGGTCAAGCGGGTCGATGCGGCGAACGCCGGCAAGGATTACGTGTGCCCGGAGTGCGGGAACCCCGTCCCGGCGGGGGAGAGCCACGTGGTGGTCTGGCCCGAGGGGGACAGCGACCTCCGACGGCACTGGCACCGGCACTGCTGGCGGCTGGAAGTGCGGAGATCCAACACGTGACCCGCCAGGTCGCGCTCGTGACCGGCGCGAGCCGGGGCATCGGCGAGGAGAGCGCGGTGGCCTTGGCCCGAGACGGCTTCGATGTGGCGCTGGCGGCGCGCGGCGCCGACGCCCTCGCGGAGACGGCGGCCCGCTGCGCGGAGCACGGGGCGCGCACCACGGTCATCCCGACCGACCTCACCCGGGAGGCCCAAGCGCGCAGCATGGTCGACAAGGCCGTCGCCGTCCTGGGAGGTCTGGACGTCGTGGTCAACAACGCCGGCGGGACGGGCTTCATGGCGTCGGTCCTGGATACGAGGCCCGAGGGGTGGGACAAGCTGCTGCGGCTGAACCTCACGTCGGTGTTCTGGGTGCTGCAGTCCGCGGCTCGGATCCTGGTCGCACAGGAAGGGGGGTCCGTGGTCAACGTCGCGTCCTACGCCGGGGTCGGTGCCGCGCCCTCGCTCGTGGCGTACGGCGCCGCCAAGGCTGCCCTGATCTCGCTCACCCGGACGTGCGCGGCGGAGTGGGGCCACGCGGGCGTGCGGGTGAACGCCCTCGCGCCCGGGTGGATCAAGACGGAGCTCAACCGGGCCGTCTGGGAGGATCCGGAGGCCGAGAAGGCGTTCGTGAAGGGCAGCGCACTCCAGCGCTGGGGTGAGGCAACGGAGATCGCCGAGTGCGTCGCATTTCTGGCGAGCGCCCGTTCGTCCTACCTTACCGGTCAGGTCATCGTGGTCGACGGCGGGTTGACGCTCGCCACTGCCTAGCTCAGGAGCTCACCGTGTCCGGAAAGCAGCACAAGAAGGAACGCAAGGCCCAGCGGGAAGCGGAACGCCGCGCAGCAGCCAAGGCCGAGCGGCAGCGCAACCTGATGACCCTGATCGTCGTGGTGATCATCGTGGGTCTCGGCGGCGTGCTCGTGTGGCTCAGCCTCGAGGAGGAGGAGTCGCTCGCCGACAGCGAGCTCGATGAGCTGCTCCAAGAGCTCGAGGAGCAGGCTGAGGAAGCGGCCGAGGATGAGGGCGAGGATGAGGGCGAGGATGAGGGCGAGGGTGAGGATGGTGAGGATGGTGAGGAGGTCGCCGAGGTGCAGGCCTGCGAGCCCGCGCCGCCGCCACCGGGCGCCGGCGAGGAGAAGCCCACGTTCGACGAGCCCGCGCAGGTCCTGGAGGACGGCGTGGACTACCGGGCGGTCATCACGACGTCCTGTGGTGAGGTGGTGATCGACCTCCTCGAGGAACGTGCACCCGAGACGGTCAACAACTTCGTGTTCCTGGCCCAGGAGGGCTTCTTCGACGGGCTGGAGATCTTCCGCAACGCGACCTCAATCTCGGCGTTGCAGACCGGTGCCGGCAACAACGACGCCGGATGGCAGGTCGGCTACACCCTGTCCGACGAGCTCGAGGCCGCCGAGGAGGAGGGGTACCCTCCGGGGTCGGTCGCGATGGCCAACTCCGGCCCGGACAGCGCGGGGAGCCAGTTCTTCTTCGTGTACGGCGAGTTCGGACTGGAGCCCAGTTTCGCGAAGTTCGGCCAGACCGTCGAAGGGCTCGATGTGCTGCGCAGCATCGGCGCCATTGAGGCCGAGGGCGAGACGCCCCTGAAAGACGTGTACATGGAGTCTGTGACCATCGAAACGGAGTGAGCATGCAGTTCGACCAGCCGCAGCAGGTTCTCGGCGACGAGGACCGCTACCAGGCGACGATCACCACCAGCCACGGCGAGATCGTCGTGGAGCTGTACAACGACGAGGCACCGAAGACCGCGAACAACTTCGCGTTCCTGGCCGGCGAGGGCTTCTACGACGGCACCATCGTCCACCGAGTGGTGCCCCGGTTCGTGGTCCAGATGGGTGACCCCACGGGCACCGGCAGCGGCGGTCCCGGCTACAAGTTCGCGGACGAGCTGGCCGCAGCGAACAAGCGGGGCTATCCCCGCGGCACGCTGGCGATGGCCAACTCCGGCAAGGACACCAACGGCAGCCAGTTCTTCATCTGCCTGGACGACGTGGGGCTGCCGCCCCAGTACTCGGTCTTCGGCGAGGTCACGAGCGGGATGGAGACCGTGGACCGCATCGCCGGGGTCCGGTTGCGCGGGGAGAAGCCCTCCGAGGACGTCGCCGTGGAGTCGGTGCGCCTCGCCGCGTAGCCCTCAGTCGTCGCGCCCATCGGGCCGGGGGTCGGCCTCGTCGGTCGTGTCCAGGGGGGGCAGGTCCTCGAGGCGGATCCCCGCCTGGGGGACCCCCTTCTGGTAGTCACGCATGCGCTTGGGGTACCCCACGATGCGGGCGTCGTACAGGGGCACGCCAGCGTCGGCGCACAGCTCCTTGGCCTGCTTGCCGTCTTTGACCGGCCGGCGGATGTACTCGCCGTCGGCCGCGACGAGGCACACCGACATGGCGTACACCGACGTGGGCGGTTCGACGTAGGCCTCGACACCCTGACGGCTGGTGATGAACGCCTTCAGCTCACCGAGGGTCTTGCCCGATGGGGCAGGTCCGGACGGGGTGGCGCGGCGCTTGCGACGGAAACGGTCGAACAGGCTCACGGTCCGAGTGTAGGCCCGCGCCGTGCGTCCTGCTCGTCCCGGGAGCGTACCGGATCCTCGACGAGCTCGACCAGGACCCCCATCGCGCCCTTGGGGTGCAGGAACGCCACCGTGCAGCCGCGCGACCCGGGTCGCGGGTGGTCGTCGACCACCCGCACACCCTGCTCCTTCAGGTCGGCGAGTGTGGCGGCCACGTCGGCCACGCCGTAGCCGACGTGGTGCACACCCGGACCGTTGCGCTCCAGGAAGCGACCCACCGGCGAGTCGTCGCGCGTCGGGGCGAGCAGCTGGATGAAGCTGTCTCCCACGGCGAGCAGCGCCTCGTCGACCCCGTCGCGCTCCATGCGCTCCCGGTGCGCCACCTCCGCGCCGTACAGACGCCGATGGTAGTCGATCGCCTCCGCGAGGTCTTCCACGGCGTATCCGACGTGATCGATGCGCTGCAGGTGCACGGCAGCTCCTGGTCTCGACGGTGCGGGGAGTGTAGCCGCGGCGGGTGGGGCGGTTCAGCGTCGGCAAGGGCGTGGTCTAGCCTGAGACAGCACATGGCGGCGCGTGCGGTTCACGAGGATGGTCGGAGGGCCAGGTGGGGCACCCTTGGCGGGTGACCGTACCCGCCCGCTGTGGCGGGAGCCCGTGCTGCTCGCCGCGACCGTCGTGCTGCTCGTTGCGGTCGCCGCCGTGGCGACGATCGCCTTCGAGCAGATCAACCCGCCGGTGCCGCAGGCCCCCGTGGACGCGGCCGGGGTCCCCACCGAACAGCCCGACGGCACGTCGCTCCCGCCCGTGCCGCCGGAGCTCCACGACGCGGTCGATCGTCCGGTGGTCCTCGTCGGGGTGGTCGATGACCCCCTGGGAGACCTCGAGCGTTGCGCGGGCCTGGCGGAGTGGGAGTTCGCCCCGACGGTGCGCTCCTCGGTGGTCACGCCCGAGGGGCTGGCCGTGTCGGTGCGCGGTGAGGAGCAGGGCACCGAAGCGCTGCTGCAGGTCACCTGCTTCGCGCAGTGGGACGGGCGCGCGTGGGAGACCTGGGCCAGCTGGGCGGCGGAGGCCCCCGACACGGAGGTGGCGCTGGGGCCGCCCGAGCCCGTCTGCTGCCGCGGTGACGACGCCGCGGTCCAGGGCAGCGAGCGCGTCGCCCCCGGGGGGTCCGCATGGCTGCTGCAGGACCGCGGCCCGTACTGGCTGGCGTATCCGGCGTCCGGGGGTCAGGTGGTGCTGGCCGTGTGGTCGGTGGACGACAGCCAGGATGGCCCCCCGCCGACGACCTTCCTGGATACGCGTGGGCGACCCGTCGAGGACGCAGCGCCGGTGGAGGGCGAACCGTCGGTGGAGGGCGAACCGCCGGCTGCCGGTGACGGGTGAGCAGGTACGAGGTGCCGGGCGTCAGAGGAGGTCGGGACGGCGCCACGGTCTTCCCCGCACGTGGTGGTCGAGGAAGGCCAGGGCGGTCTCGTACCACAGCCGGATGTTCGCGGGCTTCAGGATCCAGTGGTGCTCGTCGGGGAAGGAGAGGAACTTCGCCTCGACGCCGTGGCGGGACAGGTCCGTCCAGAGCTTGAGGGCCTCGCCGACCGGGACCCGGTAGTCCCGGTCGCCGTGGATGACGAGCATCGGGGTGCGGATGCGGTCGACGTGCCCGGCGGGGCTGTGCTCGGCGTAGCGGGCGGGGTCCGTGTAGGGATCGCCGAACTCGCGCTCCCACCAGACGCCGAGATCGGTGGAGCCGTGGAACTGGCCGAGGTCCCAGAGGCTCGCGTGCGTCACGATGCAGGCGAACCGGTCGGTGTGCCCGGCGACCCAGTTGGCCATGTACCCGCCGAACGACCCGCCCATCAACGCCGTCCGGCCGTGGTCGACGTCGGCACGGCCGCAGGCGCCGTCGACCGCGGCCAGCAGGTCCGTGTAGGGCTCGGCGCCCCACCGTCCCCAGCCCCGCGCGATGTAGCCGTGCCCGTACCCGGTGGACAGGGCGGGATCGGGCATCAGGACGGCGTATCCCCGCTCGACGAGCACGTGGGGGTTCCAGCGCCAGTGCCATCCCGTCCAGGAGGCGACCGGCCCGCCGTGGACCCACACCACGAGGGGTGCCGGCGTCCTCGCGGTGGCGCCCGGGGGCAGCACCAGCCACGACGGGACGCTGGTGCCGTCGGCCGCGGTCGCCTCCAGGCGGTGCACGGTGGCGGGGACGACCGTGTCCGCGCCGGGCGTCGGAAGGGCCCGCGGCTCCTGCTCGGGTGCGTGCGCGTCGAGGACGACCGCCTGCGGAGGCCGATCGATCGCCGACCGCAGGGCGTACACGGCGGTGCCGTCCGGTGCGACGCAGAGGCTGTCGAAGGCGCCCTGTGTCGCCAACCGGGTCACGGCATCAGTGGCGAGCTCCACGCGAAACGGCAGCGTGTGCCCGCGGTCGTCGGCGGTGAACACCACGGCTGCCGAGTCCGGGGGGGGGGGGGGGGGGGACGCCGGTCGAGGCCGACCGCGAGGTCGCGGTGCTCACCGGTCGTCAGGTCGACCAGCACGAGGGTGCGGTCACCGGGCCCCTCGGGCGTGCTCACGCCGTCGCGGACGCAGGCAACCCACTGCCCGTCGGGGGAGCAGGTCACGCCGCCGTACTGGGCGCCGTCGGCGCACAGCACCCGCCTGGCCCCCGTGGTGGCGTCGATCTGCACCAGGTCGATCGCCAGCACCGTGGGGTCGGGGGTCTCGCGGCGCCATCCCGCGACCACCGAGCGCCCGTCAGGCGTCACGTCGAGCTGCACGCCGTGGAGTCCCCATCCGGGGTGGGGCGTGAGCTCGGAGAGCGCCAGGTGGTCCTCGCCGGGTGTGACCGGCCCGACCGCTACGGTCAGGCGCCCCTGGCGGGGGCCGACGTAGTCGTCCCAGTAACGGATCGGGTAGCGCTCGAAGAGCCGGGCGGACACGCCGACGTCCGTGCGCGCCTTTGCGCGGGCCCGGTCGGCTGCCCAGTCCTCCGCGTCGGGATGAACCGCCGAGAGCAGCACGACGCTGCCGGCGTCCCGGGCCACACCGACGGCCTGCACCCCACCGGGCGGGGCGGCGGCCAGCCACGCCTCGCCGCCGGCGGCCGGCAGCAGCCAGAGCCCGGCGGTCTCCTCGTCCTCGGTCGCGTCCTCCGCTGCGTCCGGATCGGGGCGTGCCGAGGTGAACAGCACCGACCCGTCGGGCAGGAACGCCGCGCCGGACTCGCCCGGGGCGGAGCGGGTCAGCCGCCGTGGCGGTTGGGCTCCGGTGGGGTCGAGCTCCCAGAGGGCCGTGACGAAGCGCTTGGGCCCACGGCGGGCGACGGTCGTGACCAGCCTGCCGCCGTCGGGGGACAGTGCGAGCCCGGCGACGCGGGGGATGTCGAGGAAGCGGTCAAGGGTGAAGTCGGCGGCCATGCCGACGATCATGGCAGCAAGTTCCGCTGGGCGTGGAGGCTGCGTGCCGAAGCCCGCAGCGTGGGATGATGGCCGGAGCACGCCAGCGAAGGGATGAGCATGCAAGACGCTGTGATCGTCGGCTATGCGCGCACCCCCATCGGCAAGTTCGGGGGTAGCGTGTCCGCCCTGACCGCCATGGACCTGGGTGGGCACGCCATCGCCGGGGCACTCGCCCACGCCGGGGCCTCCCCGGACCACGTCGAGTCGGTGATCATGGGCCATGTGCTCCAGGCGGGGCAGGGCCAGATCACCGCCCGGCAGGCGGCCCGCAACGGCGGTCTCGGCATGCGGGTGCCAGCGCTGACCGTGAACAAGGTGTGCCTGTCGGGCATGAGCGCGGTGGCGTCGGCTGATGCCACCATCCGTCTCGGTCAGTCCGACGTGGTCGTGGCGGGCGGCATGGAGTCCATGTCGAACGCGCCCTACCTGCTGCCGAAGGCCCGGACGGGCTACCGCATGGGGGACGGCACGCTGGTCGACTCGATGATCCGCGACGGCCTGTGGTGCGCCTTCGACGACGAGCACATGGGGGCAGCCAGCGACCGCATGAACGCCCGTCACACCATCAGCCGGTCGGCGCAGGACGAGTGGGCGGCGATGTCCCACGAGCGGGCCGTGTCGGCGTGGAAGGACGGCCGTTTCGCCGGCGAGGTCGTGCCGGTCGCCGTGCCCCAGCGCCGCGGCGAGCCAACGACCGTCGACCAGGACGAGGGCATGCGCCCGGGAACCACGGCCGAGTCCCTCGCCCGCCTCGCGGCGGCGTTCGCGGAGGACGGCACCATCACGGCCGGCAACGCGAGCCAGGTCTCCGACGGGGGGGCGGCCCTCGTGCTCACCAGCAGGGCGAAGGCCGGCGAACTGGGCCTGGCCCCGCTGGCGCGGGTGGTCTCCTACGGCTCCGTGGCCGGTCCGGACCCGTCGCTGCACCACCAGCCGGCGCAGGCCATCGAGCAGGCGGCACGCCGGGCCGACCTCGATCCGCGCGGTCTGGACCTCTACGAGATGAACGAGGCGTTCGCGTCCGTGGCGATCCACTCCGCCAGACTGCTGGACCTCGACGCGGCGAAGATCAACGTCAACGGCGGGGCGATCGCCCTCGGCCACCCGATCGGCTGCACGGGCGCCCGCATCACCATCACGCTGCTCGCGGAGCTGATCCGCCGGGGCGGCGGCCGGGGCGCTGCGGCGCTGTGCGGGGGTGGCGGGCAGGGCGACGCCCTGATCCTTGAGACGCTGTAGGGGGCCGGCTCAGGGTCCGCACGCGCGCAGGCGGTAGCCTCGCGGCGACATGGATGCCGCGGAGCTCGTCGACCGATTGCTCGCCGGTGAGCGCCGGGCCATCGCTCGGCTGCTGACCCGTGTCGAGGACGGGTCGCAGGCGCGGCTGCGGGACGCGGTGGCTCGCCTGCATCCCCACACCGGGCGGGCATGGATCCTCGGGATCACCGGCTCGCCGGGGGTGGGCAAGTCGACGTTGACCAACGCGCTGGTCACGGAGTGGCGTCGACGCGACCGCACGGTCGCGGTGGTCGCGGTGGACCCATCCTCGCCGTTCTCGGGCGGTGCGTTGCTGGGAGACCGCGTCCGCATGCAGGAGCACGTCCTCGACGAGGGCGTCTTCGTCCGGTCCATGGCCAGCCGGGGCCACCTCGGTGGCCTGTCGTGGGCCACCCCCCAGGCTGTGCTGGTCCTGGATGCGGCCGGGTTCGACCTGGTCGTCGTGGAGACGGTGGGCGTGGGACAAGCCGAGGTCGAGATCGCCTCCACGGCGGACACCACGCTGGTCACCGTGGCCCCGGGCATGGGCGATGCGATCCAGGCGGCCAAGGCGGGCATCCTGGAGGTCGCCGACGTCTTCTGCGTCAACAAGTCCGATCGGCAAGGCGCCGACCGCACGGTCCGCGAGCTGCAGGAGATGCTGAGGATGGGGGGTGAGGCGTCGCCGGACTGGGTGCCGCCGGTGGCCCGGACCGTGGCCGCCGACGGCACGGGAGTCGCCGCCCTGGCCGACGAGCTCGACCGGCACGTCGCCTGGAGCGAGCGCAGTGGGCAGCGGGCGCAGCGTCGACTCGACCGAGCGCGGCTGCAGGTCCGCGAGCTGGCCCTGGGGACCGTGCGAGAGCGGTTCGCCGCGGTCGGGGACGGGGATCTGGCCGACGAGCTGTCGCGCCGCGTGGCGG